>JBIOUT010000371.1:0-3728 GCA_044867365.1 Candidatus Eiseniibacteriota bacterium
GGTTCGGTGCTCACCATCGACATGACGAACCGCTGCAACATGATGTGCGACCCCTGTTTCATGGACGCCAATCAAGTGGGGTTCGTCCACGAGCTCGAGTGGGAAGAGATCAAGGAGATCCTGGACAACGCGCTCACCATCAAGCCCAAGCGCCAGATGTCGGTGCAGTTCTCGGGCGGGGAGCCGACGATCTCGCCGAACTTCCTCCGCGCAGTCAAGTACGCGCGTGACATCGGCTACAACAGCGTCCAGTGCGCCTCCAACGGCATCGAGTTCGCCAAGAGCAAGGAGTTCGCCGTCGCCGCCGCCAAGGCGGGGCTGCGCTTCGTCTATCTCCAGTTCGACGGGATCGGCAACGATGCCAACAGCCACCGCAAGGTGGGAAACCTGTTCGATGTCAAGCTCAAGGCGATCGACAACCTCTACGAGGCGGGGGTGTCGATCGTGCTCGTCACCACCCTGGTCAACTCGATCAACAACGACCAGGTGGGACCGATCATCCGCTTCGCTCTCGACAATCCCAAGAAGATCGCCTTCATCAGCTTCCAGCCGGTTTCCTTCACCGGGCGCGACGACGAGATCACCGACGAGCGGCGGATGCGCCAGCGCTACACCCTCTCCCATCTGGCTTATGACGTGAAGAGCCAGGTCGGCATCACCGAGCCCACCCGCGACTGGTTCCCGCTGTCGCTCATGGGACCCTTCTCCGACCTCGCCGATCTCATCCACGGTCCGGGGGCGGAATGGGGACAGGTGAGCTGCGGCTGTCATCCCAACTGCGGAGTGGGGACGGCGATCATGGTCAACAAGGAGACAAAGGAATTCGCGCCGGTGCCGCAGTTCCTCAACATCCCGGGATTGGTGAAGGACTTCCAGAAGATCACCGATGCCGGACGGGGCAAGACCTTCTCGAATGTCATGGTCGGCCTAGCGTTGCTCAAGAACTACCGGCCCTATGGCGGACCGCCGAGCCTCACCCTCATCGACATCTTCAAGAAGTTCGACAAGTCCTTCGCGCTCACCGGTAAGGACTACGGCTCGCTCGAGTACAAGGACATCGAGAAGCGACGGGCCGATCCCTGGAACTTCCTCTTCGTGGCCGGAATGTGGTTCCAGGATCTGTTCAACTACGATTTCCGGCGCACCGAGATGTGCATCATCCCGTACGCCACCCAGGAGGGGGAGATCTCCTTCTGCGCCTACAACACCGGGCACGGCTGGCGGAACATCATCGAGCACATGCACAAGAGCGCGACCGTCGCCGAGTGGTACAAGGAGCACGGCAGACACGAGATCTTCGCCGCCGGGAAGAGCGTGCCGCTCGAGAACTACGAGCACTCGCTGGTGGTGAACGAGGAGGACGCCATGCGGGTGCGCGACCGCGGCGACGCGCCGCAAAACGCTCACGATGAGCGGGTAGCAGCGCGCAAGGTGGCCCGCGAGGCCAAGCTCGTGCGCGAGTACTACGAGGAGATGGTGCTCAAGCGCAAGGCGGAGAACGGCAACAAGGAGCAGTTCGTCCGTTTCAAGGCGACGACGCCGAGCTCGAGCTAAACGAAAGCTTGCGAGGGCCGATCACGGCCGTCCGGCGATGGCGAGCGCCTGCTCATGGAGAGCGGCGATGCGGGCCCTGAGGTCGCCGACCGCATTCTCCAGGTTGTCGCCCGCACGAGGCGGCGGGAGCGCCGGCCCGAAGCATACGGCGACCGGGGCACGGCTCATCGGCCCCGGGCGGCGGGGCCAATAGGCCACTCGCGGCAGGACGGTGAAGAGTCCAGCCACGGCGCAGGGCACCATCGGCAGGTGGAGATTCTGGGCGATGAGCGCGACCCCGAGCTGGAAGTCGCCAAGCGCGCCGTCCCGAGATCTCTCGCCTTCGGGAAAGATGAGCGGGCCATACCCCCTGTCGGCCAGTGACCCGGCCAGGGCGAGCGTCGGCCGCCAATCCCCGACTTGCACGAGAGGGATGGTGTTGAACCCGAGCACCGAAGCCCAGTACTCGAGAGCGCCTCTCACACCTCGCTGAGTGAAGAAGCTCCAACGTGCCGCCGGCGCCATCCGCCCGCGAAAAAGACCGGGTAGGCTCGAGACGATCGCCGCCGGATCCATGAGGCTCGCATGGTTCGAGGCGACGAGAAACGGCGGCTCGAGAGCGGCAAGATGCTCGCGCCCCCGAACCTCGATGCGGACGAAGAGGGCGAGGAGCGGGCGCATCACGGCTTCACGCAGGGCGAAGCGGGTGGCGCGGACCATCGCCCAGGTTCGCCAGGGTGCAGGATCGATCGAGTGAGTCTTTCGGGCTGGCGCGGGTGACGCTTCTTCTGCGAGAGATCTCGCTTCCTCCGCCGCTGAACGTGCTTCGCCCGCCTCGACATCTTCCGCTGGTGCGGGCATTCGTGGCTCTGCGCGTTCCTCTCGTCCACCTCTCTCCAGGTCGCGAGCGAGCTCTCCCAGAGTTCGATGCCCGGCGATGGCCTCGTCGGCGAGCCGGATTCCGTAGGCGCTTTCGAGGAGTGAGGCGAGCTCGACCCGATCGAGCGAGGTCAGGGCGTCGGCAAGCAGCAGGTCGGGCCCGAGTCGATCGGGATCGCTGCCGGCAAGCTGTCCGACCATGCGCGCGAGCGCGGCATAGGGATCGGTGAGCTGCCGCTCGCGGCGAGCCCCTGCATCCGCTGCCGCGACATCTTCGCGCTTCTCCGCCGATGGTGCTCTGTCCTCGAGCCAGGCGAGGATGGGGCGCCGGCGGGCCTTGCCCGTGGGGGTGCGCGGAAAATCGGCGTCGGGCCACAGCTCCCAGGCGCGGATGCGGGCCGCATCCGGAAAACGGTCGTTGACCCTTTGGATCGCTGATGCGACATCGGCTCCGGGATGCGCGGTCACGACCGCGCACACGACCCCGCGAGCACCCCAGGGTCGCTCGACGACCACCGCATCGATGATCCCCGCCTGCCGGCGGAGCTCCACCGCCAGTGGCTCGGGATCGATGTTCACTCCCGCCGGGGTGACGATGCGGTCGCCCTTGCGCCCGAGATAATGCAGGCGGCCCTCGGCATCCCGCCGCCCGAGGTCTCCGGTGTGCAGCCAACCTTCCGTGTCGACATGCGAGTCGCCGGGTCCTTGAGGGGCGACGTTGGCGCCGCGAACCAGGATCTCACCGTCGCCGGCGATGCGCACCTCGACTCCGGGAAGCGGCTTGCCCAGCGATCCGAGTGCGGTGTGAAAGGGATGGTTGATGGTGACGAGCGGAGCCGCTTCGGTCAGTCCGTATCCCTGGATGACGAGGTAGCCCAGGCGCCGCCAGAGCTCCTCGATTTCGGGATCGATGGCGGCGCCGCCGGTGACGACCGCCACCATTCGCCAACCGAGGAGTCGCCGAACGCCGGCGAACATGAGCCACCGGCGATGCCAGGGACGACCTGCGGCCGCTTCGAGCCGCGCCCGAAATCCTTCTTCGCCCCATCGTTCCTCGCTGGCGGAGCGGAGGGTGCGACCGAGGAGCGCCAGGGTGCGGGGCACGGTCGCCAGCACCGATACCCGTTCCGCCGCGAGGAGGCGCGCGAGCTCCGGTCCCGACATCGGAGGGATCATCATGGTGTGGGCGCCGAAGTAGACTGGGAGGAAGACTCCCATGACTTGACCGTAAAGATGGGAAAGAGGGAGCGAAGCGGCGATGCGGAGTGGAAAGAGGCGAAGCGCCCGCCGATATCGTGCCACCTCGGCGGCGAACG
>JBIOUT010000372.1:0-15655 GCA_044867365.1 Candidatus Eiseniibacteriota bacterium
CCCGCGGGTTGATCGATGGCGGTCGTGTTCCCGGGAAGGATCCGGATCCTCGCCGGAAGGAATGGGATCCGCGCCTGGTTCTTCTCGGGGCGGGGCTCGCAGTCCTCCTGCTTCTCGGTCTTCGCCCGGCAGGAGCGGCCGGACTCGCCGGCTTCCTCTTCGCGGTCGCGCTTCCCCGGGGGGGCGGGGCCCGGCTGGCGGGGCTTGCCGCCGGGATCGGCGTCCTCACCGTGGTCCTCAATGCCTTCACCGCCCCCGGACCGTTCCTGCTCCACCTGGGGCCGCTGGCACTGAGCCAGGCCGGCATCCTGGCCGGCCTGGCTCGGGCGGCGCGGCTCATGGGACTCGCAGCGGCCGGCTGGCTTGTCGGCCATGAGCTCGGAGTCGAAACCCTGGGGGATTGGGCGGCGCGGGCCGCCTGGCCACTCGAACGACGCTTGCCCCAGACCGCCGGGCTGGGCCTCGCGGCCGGGCTCTCCCTGCGTTTTCTGCCCGAGATCGAGCAAGAGGTGGCCCGGCTCCGCCTGGCCCTCGCGGCGCGGCCGAGGGCCCGCGGAGTGCAAGCGGCCGGAAGCCCGAGGGGCCCCATCGGACGCTGGCGAAGTGTTGCCGCCGGCATCGAGCCGCTTTTCCTGCCGCTTCTTGCCGGCACAGTGCGGCGGGCGGGAGAGGTGGCGAGAACCCTCGACGCCCGTGGCTATGCGAGCGGACCGCGGACGCCGGTCCGTTTCTCCGCTCTCACCGCTGGCGAGCGGCGGTTGGCCGGCGCCATGGTGGCAGCGGCGGTCGCCGGGCTCGTGGTGGACCACATCGCCCGCCGAGGTTGATAGGAATGCCGAGGTTGATAGGAATGCGCTACCGAATCGATCTCGAGTACGACGGCACCGAGTTCTGGGGCTGGCAGGTTCAGCCCGGCTCGCGTACCGTCCAGGGCGTGTTGGAAGCGGCGATCGCGCGCATCGCGGGGGAACCGGTCAAGGTGACCGGTGCGGGTCGAACCGATCGCGGTTGTCATGCCGCCCGGCAAGTGGCGCATTTCGATCTCGATCGTCCACGCGATGCGATGGAGCTCGAGCGCGCCCTCGGTTCGCTCTTGCCCGCCGACATGCGCCTCCTGGCGCTCGAGCCGGCGCCCTCCGGATTCCACGCCCGCTACAGCGCCACCCGGCGCGCCTACCGCTATGGCATTGCGCGGCACCGGTCGGTGTTCACCTCCCGGCACCTGTGGGGTCTCGGGGAAGAGCTCGAGCTCGATGCGCTCCGCCGAGCGAGCGCCGGTCTCCTGGGAGAGCACGACTTTCGCGGATTCGCCGTGGGACTCGACGCCGAGCGGAGGCGATCCGGACGATGTCGAGTCGAGCACGCCGACTGGGAGGCGCCGAACGGCGAATACCGATTCACCATCGTTGCCGACCGCTTCCTCACCCGCATGGTGCGACTGCTCGTGGGGGCGATGGTCGAGGTCGGTCGAGGACGCCTCGAGTCGGCGCAGGTGGCCGCGCGCCTGGATCGTCCGCCCCAGGATCCGCGTCCGGCGGCGGCGCCGGCGTGTGGGCTCACCCTCGCCTGGGTGGGCTATGAGGGAGGGTTCGAGCCATGAAGATCTTTCTCGATACCGCCAACATCGATGAGATTCGCCAGGCGGCGAGTCTCGGAGTGCTCGACGGGGTGACGACGAACCCCAGTCTGGTCGCCAAGGAGGGCCGGGATTTCCATTCCACCCTGCGTGAGATTTGCTCGATTGTCGCCTCGGTGAGCGCCGAGGTGGTGGCTACCGATACCGAGGGAATGCTCCGCGAAGGGCGCGAGCTGGCGAAGATCCATCCGAATATCGTGGTCAAGATTCCGATGCTGCCGGCGGGGCTTCGCGCCATCCATCAGCTGAAGAAAGAGGGGATTCCCACCAATTGCACCCTCATCTTCACCCCCAATCAGGCGCTGCTCGCCGCCAAGGCGGGAGCGGTGATGGTAAGCCCGTTCATCGGCCGCCTCGATGATGTGAGCACCAACGGGATGGATGTCATCCGGGACATCGCCGGCATCTTCGTTCACTACGATTTCGATTGCGAGATCCTGACCGCGAGCGTCCGCCATCCGGTGCATGTCATCGAGGCCGGGCTCGCCGGCACCGACATCGTCACCATGCCCTACAAGGTGCTCGAGCAGATGATGAAGCACCCGCTCACCGACGCCGGGCTCGAGCGCTTTCTCGCCGACTGGGAGAAGGTCAAGCCTCGGACGGCCAAAGAGCCGGTTCGGACGTGATGGCGATGGCAGGGAGGAGAATTCCCCGGCGAATCGCGTTCCTGGTCGGGGTGCTGCTCGTCCAGGGGGTGGGGGCGGCGGGAGGGAAGAGCGCCCCCCAGGAGCCGGCGAAGGCGCCGTTGGCCGGCGCCGGAATCGACGAGTCGCGGCGCACCGCCATCGTCCGCGCCGCCGAGTCGGCGGGTCCCGGAGTCGTGTCGATCGCCACCATCCGCACTCAGGTGCTGCGGAGCCCCCTCCTCGTTCCCTTCAACGACGAGTGGTTCGAGCCGTTTTTCCGCGAGCTCTATCCGGCTCGTCGCTATGACATTCCCGGTCTCGGCTCGGGCTTCATCATCGACTCCCAGGGCTATGTGGCCACCAACACCCATGTCATCCAGGGAGCCGAATCGATCAAGGTCACCTTGCCCGACGGCCGCCAGTTCGAGGGCGCGCCGGTCGGCTCCGATCCCAATTACGACATCGCCGTGATCAAGATCGAGGGAAAGAATCTGCCTTCGGTGAATCTCGGCGACTCGGATCGACTGCTTGTCGGCGAGTGGGCGATCGCCATCGGCAATCCGTTCGGCTTTCTGCTCAACGACAGCCGTCCCTCGGTGACCGCCGGAGTGATCTCCGCCACCCATCGCGACGTCAAGTCCGAGATCAAGTCGGGTGGGATCTACAAGGACATGATCCAGACCGACGCCGCCATCAATCCCGGCAATTCGGGCGGGCCGCTCGTCAACTCGAACGGCGAGGTCATCGGGATCAACACCTTCATCTTCTCCAATTCCGGTGGCTCGCTCGGCATGGGCTTCGCCATCCCGATCAACACGGTCAAGCGAGTGGTCGACGAGCTCATCCGCTACGGTCAGGTGCGCGACATCTGGATCGGGATATCGGTCCAGGAGATCTCGCCCTTCCTCGGCGAACGGCTGGGGATCGAAGACCGGGAGGGGCTCGTGGTCTCGGCGATCGACCGCGGGAGCCCGGCCTATCGCTCCGGCATACGGGTGGGAGACGTCATCCGCGAGATCAACGGCACCCCGGTGAGCACCACCCATGACGCCCAGCGCATCATCTTCGGCACCGCGATCGGCGACATGGTGAAGCTCAAGATCGAGCGCGAGGGGCACGCCCGGGTGGTGGCGGTGCGGGTGGAAGCGGCTCCCGCCGAGGGGCGGGAGGGATGAGCCGGGAGGAGGAACGAGGGCGCCGATGATCGAGCGCTACACCCGGCCGGAGATGGGGGCGCTCTGGTCCGAAGAGACCAAGTTCGTGCTCTGGCTCGAGGTCGAGACCGTCTTTCTCGAGGTGCTCGAGGCGCGGCGCGACATCCCGGCGGGAACGGCGGCGAAGGTACGGCGAAGCGCCAGGATCGACCTCGAGCGCATCGCCGACCTCGAAACGACGCTCGGGCACGACGTCGTCGCGTTCCTCACCGCGCTCGCCGAGGAGCTCGGCCCCGAGTCGAGATTCGTCCACCGGGGGATGACCTCCTCCGACCTCCTCGACACCGCCCTTGCCCTGCGCATCCGCCGCGGCGGCGATCTCCTTCTCGCCGCCATCGATCGGCTCCTCGCCTCGCTCAAGGTCCAGGCCCTCGCCCACAAGAACACGGTGGCGGTCGGCAGGACTCACGGCGTCCACGCCGAACCGACCAGTCTCGGTCTCAAGTTCCTCCTCGCCTATGAGGAGTTCGGACGAGGTCGCGCTCGCCTCGCCGCCGCCCTCGACGAGGCGGCGGTCGGCAAGCTCTCGGGAGCGGTCGGCACCTATGCTCATCTCGATCCGGAAGTGGAGTCGGAGGTGATGCAGAGGCTGGGGATCGGCGCCGCGCGGATCTCGACCCAGGTCGTCCCCCGGGATCGTCATGCCGCGCTCATGATGGCGATCGCGGTGGCCGGGGCTTCGCTCGAGCGCCTGGCTACCGAGGTGCGCAATCTCCAGCGCACCGAGATCCGCGAGATGGAGGAGCCGTTCGCCAGGGGGCAGAAGGGCTCTTCGTCCATGCCGCACAAACGAAACCCGGTCGTCTGCGAACGGATCGCCGGACTGGCCCGGGTGCTGCGCGGACATGCGGTCGCGGCGCTCGAGAATGTCGCCTTGTGGCACGAACGCGACATCACCCATTCCTCGGTCGAGCGGATCATTCTTCCCGACAGCTTCATTCTCCTCGACTATATGCTCGATCTCTCGATCCGCGTCATCGAGGGTCTGCTCGTCTACCCGGAAGCGATCGCCGCCAATCTCGCCCGCTCGGGAGGGCTCGTCTACTCGCAGCGCGTGCTCCTGGCTCTCGTCGATCGGGGCTTGAGCCGCGAGCAGGCCTATGCCCTGGTTCAGCGCCACGCGATGGCGGCCTGGAGCGGGGTGGGATCGTTCCGCGAGCTTCTGCTTTCCGATCCCGCGGTGACCGCGCACCTGCGTCCGGCGGATTTCGATCAGCTCTTCGATCCGAGCCACGCGGTGCGCAATGTGGACTCGATCTATCGCCGCGTGCTCGAGCCCGATCCGGTCCCGGCGGCAGGGCGGGCCTAGTGGCGTCGACTCGAAGCGGCGCCAAGCGGCGAGCAATGGCGAAGCCCGAGCCGGCGGCGAAGCAGAGTGGCGCGGCGCGAAGCGAACCCCAGGTGGACGCCGCGGAGACGCTCGCTATCCTCGGCCTCGACGACTCTTCCCTCACCGCCGCCCTCGGCGCACGCGGACTGGCGCTCACCGTCGACGAAGCGCGGCGAGTCGCTTCTCTCATCGGGCGCAATCCGACGCCGGTCGAAGCCCGCCTCTTCGACATCTTGTGGAGCGAGCACTGCTCGTACAAGTCGAGCCGTCGGGTCCTCAAGCGTCTGCCGACGACCGGCTCCGAGGTGCTCATCGGACCGGGCGAGGACGCGGGAGTGGTCCATCTCGGAACCCACGCCGGGGTGCGCTATGCGCTGGTCATCGGGCACGAGAGCCACAACCATCCCTCGCAGGTGTTGCCGGTCGAGGGGGCGGCGACCGGCATCGGCGGCATCGTTCGCGATGTGTTCTGCATGGGAGCGGAAGTGGTGGGGGTGCTCGATGCCCTCCGCTTCGGCGATCCGCTCGGGCCGGAGGCCATCCGGGTCCGGGACATCGCCGGCGGCGTCGTCCAGGGGATCATGGATTATGGGAACGCGCTCGGCGTCCCCAACCTGGGCGGGGATCTGTTCTTCGATCCTTCGTACGACGAGAACTGTCTGGTCAATGTGGTGGCGGTGGGCGTCTGTGCCGAGTCGCGGATCTTGAGAAGCCGGGTTCCCGAGACGGCGCGGAGCGAGCCCTATGTTCTCATCCTCATCGGCAAGCCCACCGATCTCACCGGCTTCGGTGGAGCGAGCTTCGCCTCGGCGATCCTCGATGCCGGCCGCGCCGAGGAGCAGAAGGCCGCCGTGCAGGTGCACGATCCCTTTCTCAAGCGCGTGCTCTTCGAAGCCAGCGAGGCGGTTTTCGATCTCTGCGCCGCCGAGAAGGCGGCCATCGGATTCAAGGATCTGGGGGCGGGGGGGCTCGCCTGCGCGGCGGTCGAGCTCGCCGCCGCCGGCGGGATGGGAATGGAGGTGGATCTCTCGGCGGTGCCGGTCGATCGGCAAGGGCACCCGCCGGAGGTCATCGCCTGCGCCGAAACTCAGGAGCGATTCGCTCTCGTCGCCCCGGCCCGCCTGGCGACGTCGATCCTTTCCATATACAACCGAGACTTCGAGCTGCCTTCTCTCTATCCGGGAGCGGCGGCGGCGGTCGTCGGCAGGGTGATCGACGAGGACCGTTTCCTCCTTCTCGATGGCGGAAACGTCGTCGCCGATCTCAAGGCGACGGCGGTGACCGCCGGCATCGAGCACGAGCGGCAGGCGGCGACCCTCGCGCCCCCGCCTTCGAGCAATCCTCCGGCTCCCGAGGGCGATCCGGGCGCCATGCTTCTCTCGCTCCTTTCCCGGCCCAATCTCGCCTCGCGGGAGCCGGTCTTCCGTGGCTACGACACCGATGTGCGCGGGCGGGCGGTGGCCCGGCCGGGAGAAGCGGACGCCGGCGTCATTGCTCCCGTCTTCGGCGCGCCCTTCGGCCTGGCGGTGGCGGTGGACGGCACCCCCGCCTACAGCGCCGTCGATCCCTACTTGGCGGCGATGCATGCGACCTGCGAGGCGATGCGCAATGTCGTTTGCGTGGGAGCCGAGCCCATCGCCCTCACCGATTGCTTGAACTACGGGAGCCCCGAGGACCCCTCGGTGTTCGCCGCCTTCGTCGCCGGTGTTCAAGGAATCGCCGATGCGGCGCGGGGCATCGGGCGCCGTCACCATCCGGCGGAGCCGATCCCGGTGGTGAGCGGCAATGTGAGCTTCTATAACCAGTCGTCCTCGGGGCGGGCGATCGTTCCTTCCCCGATCGTGGCCTGCGCGGGACGGCTCGCCGATTGGTCGCGAGCAGTGACCTCGCGAGTGAAGATCTCCGGATCGCGGCTCGTGATGATTGGAGAGCGGCGTCCCGAACTCGGGGGCTCGGAGCTCCTCGCCGCCCTCGACGGCAGTTTGATCACTCGCTCTCCGCTCCCGCCGCTCGATCTCGAGGCGGAGCGCCGATCTCTCTATGCCGTGCTCGATCTCATCGACCGCGGATGGGTTCGCGCCTGCCACGACATCGCCTCCGGTGGCATGCTCGTCACCGTGGCCGAGATGCTCCTCGGAGTGACCGGGGACCCCGAGATCGGAGCCGAGCTCGATATCGAGCCATGGAGCGAGGACCTGCCGCTCGCGCCGCTTCTTTTCGGTGAGGCGCCGGGGTTCGTGCTCGAGATCGATCCGGATCGCCTGCACCCAGCGCTCGCCGATCTCGCGGATCATGAGGTGCGAGCCTGGGACCTTGGAATCACGACCGCCGATGGGCGGCTGCGGGTGCGAAGAGGTCGTGCGGTTGTCGCCGACCATGAGCTCGCTCGCCTCGCCGAGGTGCATCGGAGCGCTCTCGCCGGGGCGCTCGCCTAGGACACGCGATCGGAGAGAACGAAAGCGGAGACCACGAGAGCCCTGGGGAGAGGAGCCATGTTTCGTATCGCCGTCCTCCAGCTTCCGGGTGTCAATTGCGAGCACGAGACCGCTCGCGCCCTCGCCGCCGCCGGGCTCGCGCCCGAGATCGTGCGCTGGACTCGGCGTGACCTGAGCGATGTCGACGGCTTCGTTCTTCCCGGGGGCTTCTCGTTCCAGGATCGCATTCGCGCCGGAGTGGTCGCCGCGCGCGAGCCGGTCGTCGAGGCGGTGGCCGCCGCCGCCGCCGACGGCAGGCCGGTGCTCGGCATCTGCAACGGCGCCCAGGTGCTGGTGGAAGCCGGGCTCGTCCCCAATGTGCGCAAGAAGGGGAGGATCGAGATGGGCCTGGGCCCGAACATGATCCCCGGACGGCGCGGCTATTACTGTGGCTGGGCGTATGCGGCGGTGACCTCCCGCGGGCGCCAGTCGGCCTTCGGCCTCGCCTACGCCGAAGACGAGGTGATGCCGGTTCTCGTCGCCCACGGCGAGGGACGTTTCATGACCCGCGACCCGGATGTGGAAGCGGCGATGCGGAGCGGTGAAGTCGTGGCCTTTCGTTATGTCACCGCAGGCGGCGACCCGGCGCTCGGCTTCCCGGTCAACCCCAACGGCTCGCTGGCCGCCGCCGCCGGGGTAATGAATCGATCGGGCAACGTGCTCGCCTTCATGCCCCATCCGGAGCGCGCGGGATGGCTCCGGCAAGTGGGATGGGAAGTCGAGGGGTCCTGGGGGGAGCGGCGGCGAGCGGCATGGGGCGATGCGCAAGCGCTCGCGGGACCGGGGCCGGGGCACGGGATGTTCGTTTCGATGCGCCTCTATCTCGAGCGCCGGGCGGCCGGCGCCGCCGCAAGCGCGACGGCTGTCTCCGCGAGCGGCGAATCATGATCGCAGGTGGCGAGCGATGACCGTCGATCTCGCGCTCACCGTCGCCTTGCGTGGCGCCGATCCGACCTCGCTCACCGCCGAGCATGCGCTCACTCATCGGCTCAGCTACGCCGGCGTGCTCGCTCAGCTCGAGCGGCGCGACTTCTGGCGGCTCGTGGTCGAGTCATCGGGGGTCGCCGAAGCGCTGGCGCTCGCCGGGTCATGGGTCACGAGGTCGAATCTGTTCGTCAATCCCAACAAGCACATCTACGAGCTCTCGGTGATTCGTGGCGGGGGAGGGGGAGGCGGCTCGCGAGGCTCGAGCCGGGTCGCGTGGGTCGTCGTCTGGAACGAGCCGGATCTCGACGGCGAGGCGGCGGTCCGTCTCATTCACACGCGCTTCGGCGGCCGGGAGCTCGTGCGCGTTCGCCGCGCGGTCGTCTGGATGCTCCGTTTCGCGCCGAGCGTCGACCCGGCCCGCGTTCCCCGCCTGGCGGATGAGATCGCGGTCTCTCGCGCACGAAACCGCGGGCTCCTCGCCAATCCCCATCTCCAGTCGGTGGCCGCGGTGCGTGCGACCGGAGCGGCGGCGGCGGTTGCGGCGGTCTGGGACTGAATCGGCGTCCCGTCGTTCCCGCCTCTCATTGACTCTTCCCCGCCGCGCGGGCTAGATTGGCTCACTTTGACTCCGCGATGCGTCCGGCGTGAGATGACGATCACCCAGCGATGAAGATCACGAACGACCTCGTGCGCCGTCGGTTCGAGAAGCTCGAGCTCCTCTCAGGCATGGGGATCGCGCCCTACGCCTACTCGGCCTCGGTCACTCATCACTCGGCCGAGATTCTGGATCGCTCGGATTCTTTCATCGCGAGCGGGGAGACGGTGCGCCTGGCCGGGCGATTGCTCGCCAAGCGCGGCCATGGCAAGGCCGGCTTCGGTGTCCTCCTCGACGCCGCCGGCCGCATCCAGCTCTACTTCAAGGAAGAAACACTCGGAGGAGCGGCCTACGCCCTCGTCCGCCTGCTCGATCTCGGCGACTGGATCGCCGTCTCGGGCACCGTTTTCCGCACCCGCACCGGGGAAGTGACGGTGGCGGTCAAGGAGATCCAGCTCCTCGCCAAGGCGCTCCTGCCGCCGCCCGCCAAGTGGCACGGGCTCAAGGAGGTCGAGACCCGCTACCGCCAGCGCTATGCGGATCTCATCGCCAACGACGAGGTGCGGCGCGTGTTTCAAGTCCGTACACGAGTGATCACCGCCATTCGGCGCTTTCTCGACGATCGGGGGTTCATCGAGGTCGAGACGCCGGTCTTGCAGCCGCTCTACGGCGGCGCCTTCGCCCGCCCCTTCACCACCCGCCATCTGGCGCTCGACCTCGAGCTCTACTTGCGCATCTCGGACGAGCTCTATCTCAAGCGACTCATCGTCGGCGGTCTCGAGCGGGTGTACGAGATCGGCAAGGATTTCCGCAATGAAGGCATGGATCGCACCCACAGCCCCGAGTTCACCATGCTCGAGTTCTATCAGGCCTACGCCGACTATCTCGATGTCATGGAGACGGCGGAAGAGATGATCGCCGCGGCGCGCGCCGCCGTCGGGCAATCGGGTCCCGGGTCCTTCGATGGAAAGGCGATCGACTGGTCCCGGCCCTTCCGCCGAATCACCTTCCTCGGGGCGCTCGGCGCCGCGGCGGGCGAGGATCTGTCCGATTCGACGGTCGAGCAGTTGGCGGCGGTCGCACGCGCTCGTCACGTCGATGCGCCGCCGCGGGCGACCCGCGATGTTCTTTACGACGCTCTTTTCGACGCCCTGGTCCAGCCCACCCTGCTCAATCCGACGTTCGTCATCGATTATCCGC
This sequence comes from Candidatus Eiseniibacteriota bacterium, assembly GCA_044867365.1. Lineage (GTDB taxonomy): Bacteria > Eisenbacteria > RBG-16-71-46 > CAVPCR01 > CAVPCR01 > JBIOUT01. The sequence goes on from JBIOUT010000372.1 coordinate 10,006, forward strand.
GCGAGCTCTCTCCTCTCGCCAAGGCGAAGCGCGGCGACCCGCGTCTTGTCGAGAGATTCGAGCTCTTCGTGGCGGGAATGGAGATCGCCAACGCCTTCTCGGAGCAGAACGATCCGCTCGCCCAGGAGCGCGAGCTCGAGGCCCAGGAGGAGCGGCGGGCGGCGGGAGCCGCCGAGGCTCAAACCCTCGATCTCGACTACATTCGCGCCCTCATGTATGGGATGCCTCCCACCGGCGGCTTCGGGTTGGGGGTCGACCGCCTGGTCATGCTTCTCACCGGGGAACGCTCGATCCGGGACGTCGTCCTCTTTCCGCCCCTTCGTCCCGAGCCCGCCGATGTCGCTCTCGACGCCGAGGTGGCGCCTTCCTGATGGCCACTCTCGCCGGCCGGCCACCGACCGCGGAACGCGCGGCGCAGGAAAAGGCGCCCAAAGGCACCGGGCCGCGGCGTCTTCGTTTCGGCTTCTCGGCCTTCGAGCTCTTCGTCGCCGGACGATACCTCTGGTCGCGCCCCCGCCAGAGCTTCATCGCTTTGATCTCGCTCATCTCGGTGTTCGGAGTGATCGTCGGCGTCTGGGTGCTGACGACGACCCTCAGCGCCATGAACGGCTTCGAGCACGAGGTGCAATCGAAGATCATCGGCTCCAATGCACATGTCGTGCTCTTGACCCGCGATAGCGGCGGGATGAGCGACTATGAGGTGCTGGCCAAGAGGATGAGCGAGATGCCGGGAGTGGTGGGGGTCGCCCCCATGGTCTACACCAAGGCGATGATCGCCGCTCACGGCCGCGCCGATGGGGTGGTGCTCAAGGGAGTGAGCATCGACCACGAGCTCCAGGTGACCGATGTCGCCCGCCATATCACTCCGGAGGTGAAAGACATCGACGCCGCCGCGCGAAGCGGGCTCCCCGGCATCGTCCTCGGCTTCGAGGTGGCGCTCGGGATCGCGGTGGGAGTCGGCGACACGGTGGTCTTGAGCTCACCGCTCCGCACGGTGCGCACTCCCCTCGGCGTGGTGCCGCTCGTCAAGCAATTCGAAGTGGTGGGGATCTTTCACAGCGGCATGTACGAGTATGATGCAAGCTTCTGCTTCGTTTCGATTCCCGCGGCTCAGGAATACCTCGGCCTCGACGGCCGGGTCACCGGACTCGAGCTCAAGCTCGAGGACATGTTCGCGGCGAGCGATGTCGCCAATGACCTGGAGACTCTCCTCGGACCGCCCTATGTCGCCAACAACTGGATCGATCTCAACCGGAATCTCTTCGCATGGATGAAGATCGAGAAGTTCTTCATGTTTCTGATCCTGCTCCTGATCATCCTAGTGGCGGCTTTCAATATCGCTTCCATGCTCTTCATGGTGGTCATGGACAAGAAGCGAGACATCGGAGTGCTTCTGTCCATGGGGGCGACCAGCCGATCGGTGATGCGCATCTTCATCTTCGAAGGATTGATCGTCGCCGCCGTAGGAACCCTCATCGGCAGCCTCCTCGGCGTCCTGACCTCGTACGTGATCGGCCGCTACGAGATCGTCTCCCTGCCTGGAGATGTGTACTTCATCGACAAGCTGCCGATAAGAATAGAGGCGCTCGACTTCGTGGCGGTGGCCGGAGCGACGGTCCTTATTTGTTTCCTGGCCACCCTTTACCCCTCGTGGCGCGCGGGACGTATGGTTCCCGTGGAGGCCATCCGCTACGAGTGAGGTCGGGGTGGACGGAGCGGCATGATCGAGAGCCCCGGCCTTCCGGATCGCCCGCCGGTCGATCGCGGGGGAGGCCCTGCTCGCCCGGCTATAATGAGAGCAGTGGGGATCCGGAAATCCTTTCAGACCCCACGTGGCACCCTCGACGTGCTCCGCGGGGTAGATCTGGAGGTGGGCCTCGCCGAGAGCGTGGCGATCGTCGGGGCGTCGGGAGTGGGAAAGTCGACTTTGCTCCATATTCTCGGCGCTCTCGACCGGCCGAATTGGGGGCAGGTGGTCATCGATGGCCAGAGCTTGTTCGATCTCGACGACTCCCAGCTCGCGGTGTTTCGGAACCGAACCATCGGGTTCGTGTTCCAGTTTCACCACTTGCTCCCCGAGTTCAATGCCGTTGAAAACGTGATGATGCCTGGTCTAATCTTCGGACAGAGTGTCGCGAGCGCGCGCAAGCGGGCCCTGCAATTGCTGGACTCCGTTGGGCTTGCACGATGGGCCGAGCATCGACCCGGGGAGCTCTCGGGAGGGGAGCAGCAGCGGGTGGCGGTCGCCAGGGCGCTCATGAACTCGCCGCGACTCATTCTGGCGGACGAGCCCTCGGGCAATCTCGATCCCGAGACCTCGGCCGAGGTTTACGGGATGCTCGATCGGTTGCGCGCCGATGAAGGGGTGAGTCTGGTCATGGTCACCCACGATCTGGCGGCGGCGCGCCGCGCCGATCGGGTGCTCCGACTGGCCGACGGCATCGTGACCAACGGGCAAGGCGCCGAATTCTAGGACGCGACGACGATGGCAGAGCCCAAGAAATGCCAGAACTGCGGCCAGGCGCCGGCCAAGTACCACTTCAAGAAGTGGGAGAACAACATCGAGACCGATCTCTCGTTGTGTGAGTCGTGCGCCGAGGAGCGCGGGTTCGCGCCGGTGGGCGGCAAGAAAGCCGGCCTCGCTCAGACCCTGGGCGACATGCTCGAGGGAATGGAAGGCGTGAGCGAGGGAGCGGTGGGGAGCATTCAGTGCCGGGTCTGCGGGCTCCTCTATTCGACTTTCCGCCAGACCGGGCGATTGGGCTGCCCGGAATGCTACATCGTATTCGAGAAGCAGCTCCGGCCGCTGCTCCGCCGAGTGCACGGCGCGGTGCGTCACACCGGCAAGTCGCCGGCAGGCGACGAAGCGCACGCCGCGCGCCGTCAGGAGCTGCGCCGGCTGCAAGAGGAAATGGAGAAGGCGGTCGTTCACGAAGAGTTCGAGCGGGCGGCGGCGCTCCGCGACCAAATCCGTTCTCTCAAAGCGGCGGTCAAGTCGCCGGAGAACGGCAATTCCACCGGCCGAGCTCAGGGGGCCGGCGGCAAGGGGACGCGAGCCAGTGGCAACAAGACCCAGGGGACCGACTGAAGGTGACCCGGCGAGAGCACCCATGAGCAGCCCCGCAGTCGACGCCTTGATCGGAAAACCGAGTCGCTGGCTGGTGGAGGAGGGCCCATCGGCGGATCTCGTGCTTTCCACCCGCGTCCGCCTGGCCCGGAACCTCCAGGATCTGCATTTCACCCCGCGAGCGGCCGAAGATCAGATGGGAAGGGTGGTCTCGCGGGTGGTGTCGGCATGCGAGAGCTCGCCGAGCCTGGCCGGGGGCACCTTCCTCACCATGTCCGAGCTCGAGGAGCTCGATCGCCAATTCCTGGCCGAGCGGCACTTGATCAGCCGTGACATGGTCTCCGAAGTCCGGCCGGCCGGGCTCTACCTCGCCACCGACGAGGACGCCACCGTGCTCGTCAACGAGGAGGACCACGTCCGGCTGACCACGGTGGTTTCGGGGCTCAAGCTCGATGAGGCGTGGTCCAAGGTGCAAGCGGTCGAGGAGGAGCTCGATAGCGGCCTCGAGTTCGCCTACTCCGAGGACCTCGGGTACTTGACCGCCTGCCCGACCAACGTTGGCACCGGAATGAGGGTGTCGGTGTTCATTCATCTGCCCTCCCTGGTGCTGACCAAGAAAGTGCGGCAGGTGCTGCGCGGAATCAACCATGTCGGGCTCGCCGTGCGGGGGTTTTACGGCGAAGGCTCCGAGATCCTGGGCAACTTCTTCCAGATCTCCAATCAGAACACCCTGGGTCTCTCCGAGGCCGAGACCATCGAGAACCTGGGCAAAGTGACGCGCCAGGTGGTGGACGCCGAAGTCCGGGCGCGGCGGGTCCTCCTCAAGGAGGCGCGCCTGCAGATCGAAGACAAGATCTTTCGGGCCTACGGCACCCTGACCAACGCCCGCTTGCTCACCGCCCACGAGGTCATCAACCTGGTGTCGGCGGTCCGGTTCGGGGTCGCCCTGGGCATCGGAGTGGAGGTCGATCTCGGCACCTTGAACGAGCTTCTGGTCCTCACCCAGCCCGCCCATCTGCAGAAGATGGCCGGAAGGGAGATGACCGAACCCGAACGCAACATCTACCGGGCGAGCCTGGTGCGGGAGCGCCTGGAGTCCGCCAGTCACCCTTCCTCGTCGTAGAATAGGTCGTAGGATAGGTCGTAGAATAGAAAGAGCACCCGGAGGAGAATCGCCGCTCCTAGGCCCTGATCGGAGTCGATGAAGAGGAGACGCTGATGCACGACAAGTTCACCGAACGCGTGCGCAAAGTCATGTTCCTGGCCAGGGAGGAAGCCGCCAGGCTCCAGCATGACTACATCGGGACCGAGCATCTGCTCCTTGGAATCCTGCGTGAAGGGGAGGGGATCGCGGCCACCGTGCTCAACAATCTGGGCCTCGATCTCGATGCCATCCGCCAGGCGGTGGAGAACATGGTCTCCTCGTCGGGGGGCACCCTGACCATCGGCGAGATCCCCTTCACCCCGCGGGCCAAGCGGGTCCTCGAGCTCTCGGTCGACGAAGCGCGCCAGCTCGGCCACAACTATGTCGGCACCGAGCACCTCCTCCTCGGTCTCATCCGAGAGGGGGAAGGGATCGCCGCCCGCGTCCTCCTCGAGCTCGGCGTCGATCGGAAGAAGGTGCGCGAGGAGACCCTCAAGCTCCTCGGCGGCACCCCGGCGCAGAACCGGGAGGAGCGCGAAGAGCGGGCCGAGACTCCGGCCCTCAACCAGTTCGGGCGCGACCTCACCCAGATGGCGCGGGAGGGCAAACTCGATCCGGTCATCGGACGCGAGAACGAGATCGAGCGGGTCATCCAGGTTCTCTGCCGCAGGAAGAAGAACAATCCTGTCCTCATCGGCGAGCCGGGAGTGGGGAAGACGGCGATCGCCGAAGGGCTGGCGCAGCGCATCCACGAGAACAAGGCCCCGGAGCTCCTGCGCAACAAGCGAATCGTCACTCTCGATCTCGCCTCGGTGGTCGCCGGCACCAAGTACCGCGGCCAGTTCGAGGAGCGGCTGAAAGCGGTCATGAACGAGATCCGCGAGTCGAAGGACACGATCATCTTTCTCGACGAGCTCCATACGATCGTCGGCGCCGGCGGCGCCGAGGGCGCGATCGACGCCTCGAACATGCTCAAGCCGGCGCTCGCCAGAGGCGAGCTCCAGTGCATCGGTGCCACCACTCTCGATGAATACCGCAAGTACATCGAGAAGGACGGCGCCCTCGAGCGGCGTTTCCAGCCCATCCTCGTCGATCCCCCGTCGCCCGAAGAGACAATCGAGATCATCAAGGGGCTGCGCGACAAGTACGAAGCGCATCATGGGGTGAAGATCACCGACGAGGCGGTGAAGGCGTCGGTCTATTTCTCCGACCGCTACATCAGCGACCGCTTCCTGCCCGACAAGGCGATCGACGTCATCGACGAAGCCGGTTCGCGCGCCCGCCTGGCGCTCTCCACCATCCCCGCCGAGATCACCGAGCTCGAGCGCAAGATCGACGAGGTGTCCAAGGAGAAGGAAGCCTTCATCCAGGTGCAGGAGTTCGAGAAGGCGGCCAAGTGTCGGGATCGGGAGAAGGATTATCGCGCCCGGCTCAAGGAG
>JBIOUT010000373.1:0-13241 GCA_044867365.1 Candidatus Eiseniibacteriota bacterium
GCATCATCGGCCGCCGCCGAGTCGACTCCGGCGAGCGCCATCGCCTCACGGAGCGGCGGCACCGCCGCCTGCGGCCGCTTGAGCCTGAGAAACGCCTGACCGAGCGCCCGCGCCGCCGGCGCATAGCTCGGATCGAGGGCGCGCGCTCGCCCGAAGCATGGAACGGCCGCAGTATCGGCGCCGGCTGCCGCTCGCACGAGCCCCAGGTTGGTCCATGCCCGAGGATCGTCGGGATCGAGAGCCACCGCCCGCTCGAGGTCGCTGGCCGCCCGATCGAACTTGCCGTTCCTCCGGTACCACTCGCCGCGATTGGCGTAGACCGCCGATGCTCGCGGTCCCCTGGCCTCGGCTTCGGCGAAGGCCGCCTCCACCGCCGTCGAATCGGCGCCGCTCGAGATGAGGGCGAGGGCTCGCTGGAGCGGCGGCACCCAGGGCCTGCCCACCTCTCCCCGCAGGCCGAGCCATTGGGGTTGCACGGCGACGAGGGCGGCGGCGAGTCCCGCGAGCCCCAGAACCAAGGACGTCTTCCTCTGCGCGCGTGAGAGATCGACGAGCCGGCCCACCGCCCCGCCACCGACGATCGCCAGGAGCGGCACCGCCTGGATGCGAAAACGATCGGTGACGAAGAAGAGCGCGGTCGCGACGGTGAAGGCGAGCAAAGCGACCACCAGCACTTCCCGCTCGATCCGTCGCGGATAGGCGATGACCAGCCCGAGGAGGGCGAGTGGCATGAGCACCCAGGCGCCGACGAAGGCGAGGCGAAGCGCCGGAGCCTCTTCTCGCATGCTCGCCAGATCGATGATCTGCGGAATCTCGACCCGGTTCCAGACGAGGGCGATCTTGCGCAGGAAGAGCACGAGCGCCCGCCCCGGCTCTCGGCGAATGAAATCGAGGGCCTGGTCGCGCCAGTAGTCGGAGACCTGACTGGCGGTGAGGATTCGCCCGCTCGCTCGCTCGGCCACCGCCCGGCCGGTGAAATCGGCGCGGTCGCCGGGAGCGAATGGCACGCCACGGGGCTGCACATACGAGCCGTCGGCCTCGGCATGATTGCCGACATAGAAGTTGAAGCCGCCGCTTCCGGTAATGAGCACCCACTCGCCTCCGATCATTCGATTGCGAAGGGTGACCGGCGCCACCACGAGCAGGACCCCGAGAACGAAACCGAGCGCCGCCCGCGGGCGCCGGCCGGGAGCGCGAACAAGAATCCAGATGGCGAGCGCCGCAGCGATCAAGAGACCGCTCGGCCGAACCAGGGCATCGAGCCCGAGAAGAGCTCCGGCGGCCTGAGCGCGCCCCGGCCCGACGCCGTTCGGCGAGCGGGCACCGCGCACCAGGAGCGTAACGCCGCCGGTCAACAGCACCGCTCCCAGTACTTCGGGAAGAATGGCGTTCTCGTGCGCCACGAGCGGTCCGTCGAAAGCCACGAGCGCCGCGGCCACGGCACCCGCCCAGGTGCCGCCGAGCTCGTAGGCAAGCGCTCCCGCCGCGACCGCCAGCCCGACTCCCAGTACATGCTGAATGAGGACGACGGCGAGGGGTCCGTCGGGGATGAGCGCATAGACGAGGCCGCAGAGGTAGGGATAGAGCGGCGCGAGATGAAAGACGCCGTGCCCGGTGAGATCTCCGGCGGCGATTGCCCGCGCCCAGCGGTCGTAGGCGGCGGCGTCGAGTAGCGGCGAGCGGAAGAGGAACGACGCGGCGAGCGGCTTGGCTACGGCGAGGCGAACCACGAGCCCGATAATCGCTGCGCCGGCGATCCAGAGCGCCGCGCTTGGGCCGCGGCTCGGCGCCGGTCGGCTCGATCGAATCTTGGCTCGAGAACGGCTCACCGGCGCAACGGTTTCCGGCCTCAGGAGGAGCGGTTCAGATTATCGAAGCAGTCGGTGTGATAGACGAGCTTGATCCGCCGCCGGCCCCCGGCCGCAACTCTCACCGCTCCCACCCCAACCCCCACCACCTCTCCGCACCCCGCGCAGCGTCCCTCGGGCAGGACGAGGGCGCGGCCTTCGATCACCGTGCCTGCGCCATAGGCCTTCGCCCCGAGGTCGGCATCGCTCCAGCATGACGCATGGTAGGCGAAGGATTGCTCCCAGAAGCGATCATCGTGATAGAGCACGATCTGATCGCCATCGCCCACCGGGTGCTCGCAGATGTAGCATTGCACGCCGTCGCGAATGCACACTCCGCGCTCAGGCTCGGTCGGGGGGCCCGACTCGGGAACGGCGTGACTCCCCATGGCGTTGCCCTCGGCTGGGCGGGGCCGGCACGGCGCCCCGGTCACTCCTCGTCGGTAACGGTGATCGTGCCGCGGGGACGGTCGGAGGTGAAGTAGAGGGCCTTGCCGTCGGGAGCGACCGACGGGCAGTACTCCTCGTAGCGCGTATTGACCGGAGGAGGCAACGGCACCGGATCTTTCCAGGTGCCGCCCTCTTTTCGTTCGGTCATGAAGATGTCGAAGCTTCTCTCTCCTTCCCGCTTCGAGGCATAGAAAAGCCTGCGTCCATCCGGCGAAATGCCTGGCGAGTACTCCGAGCCCGTCGTGTTGATGCGAGGACCCAGATTGACCGGCTCCCGCCAATTGCCGCGCTCATCGCGGTAGGACTGCCAGATGTCGTAGCCTCCCTGTCCCGATCGCCAGTCAGCGGTGAAGAAGAGCTCGAGCCCGTCCCGCGTGACGGAGGGTAACCGCTCGTCGCCGGGAGTGGCAAGCGGCCGGCCGAAGCCGATGGCTTCGAGCCAGCCGTCTCGATCACGAACGGTGATGAGCAGATCGTAGGAGCGCTGGCGAGGATCGCGGCGGCAGAACATGAGCGTCTTGCCGTCCGGGAAGGGACAGGCTCCAATCTCCTCGAGGGCGGTGTTGACCGCGGTCGAGTCGCGGTGCAACCAATGGCGCGCGTCGAGGTTGACCGCCGGCCCCCAACCATCGCCCTCGCGAGCACAGACATAGATGTCCTCGCGCCCGAAGGTGTCCCTCCGGTCGCGACTCGAGAAGAAGAGCCACTTGCCATCCGCGCTCTCGGCCGCGGAGCTCTCACGAGCCGTGGTGTTGACGTTGGGGCCCAGGTTGACCGGCACCGACCACCGGCCATCGTCCCCCTGTCGAGTCATCCAGATGTCGTCACCCCCGTGGGTGCGATCGGGATCATGATGGAGCGGCGGCGGCGGCGGCGGCGGGGTGGCCGGACGGATCGGCGGCGGCGGCTGAGGAGGCATCTCCTCTCCGCCGGACGGCGCCGGCTGCGCGCCCCCCGGGGCTGGTGCGGGCGGCGGTTGAGATTCCTCTGGATGAGCGGGTTGCGCTTTTTCTTCGCCGGTAAGCCCGGTTGGACGCGCCAGAGCAATAGCGAGCGAAGCAAGCAACAAGCAGCCGAACCGGCCTAACTCACGCCGGATCGACTCGAGCCGGATCGACCGGCGCAAGCTCAGGTTCTGCATAAACGAACTTCCAACCGTCCCACCGCGGGCCGTGGGCCTAGGCCGCAGGCAGGAGCAACCGCGGGGGGGCGGTCGCCCAATGATGGGCGGACAGGTGATCCTACGGGCTCGAATGCAATCGCTCAAGCGGTGGAAACCTGCGCAGCGTTCAACACCGACGGCGGCGCGGGATGTCCCTCGCGCCGACCCGAAGCGCGGGTTGTTCGGCCCGAGAGGCCGATGCTATGATGACGCGGCCCCGACCCACAGACGGAACGCATCCAGTCCATGTCCTACCGTTCCCGCATGAGCAACCCCGCGATTTCCTTCGGCCCCGGACCTCTGACCCAGGCGGTGAAGCAGCTTCTCATCGCCAACGTCGTGGTCTTTCTCCTCACTCAGCTCGTGCGCAATCTGCCGTGGATGAGCACCTTCGGCCTGGTCCCCGCTGCGGTCTTTGCCGAGCTCAAGCTCTGGCAGCCCGTGACCTATCTCTTCCTGCACGGCGACTTCTGGCACATCCTGTTCAACATGTTCGCCCTGTGGATGTTCGGAGTGCCGCTCGAGAGCCACTGGGGCTATGGCCCGTTCATGCGCTTCTACCTGGGGGTGGGAATCGCTGCGGGGATTGCAACCGCGCTCGTCCTGAATGGATCTCCGACTCCGACGATCGGCGCCTCCGGCGCAATCATGGGGGTGCTGGTCGGATTCGCCATGCTCTATCCCGACACGCCGATCCTCCTCGGCTTCATCCTGCCCGTGCCCGCCCGCATCTTCGTCCTGATCTACGCGGTCATGGAGTTCCTCTCCGCCCGGAGCTACGCCTCCGATGGGGTCGGTCATGTCACCCATCTGGCGGGAATGGCGGTCGCTTTCGTCTATCTCAAGGCGGACTGGCGGCCGCGGGCGGCGCTCGCCCGCTGGCGCCGCCGCCTGCAGGCGCGCTCGCGGGGGCTGCGGGTGGTGGAGCCACGACGGCCGCGGCCACCGGGCGCCGATTGGGAGCCCGAGGTGGACGCCATCCTCGACAAGATCTCGCGCGAGGGGATCGACAGCCTGACCGAGGCGGAGCTCCGCAAGCTTCGCGAGCGCTCCCGCCACTGAGCTCAACCGCTCCCGCGCTGAGCTAACCGCTCCCGCCGCGAAGCCTCAACCGCCGCCGTCGAGCGCCTGCTCAAGGATGGCGGCGATGCGCTCACTCGCCTTCCCATCTCCGTAGAGATCCCGGCGCTCTCGGCCGGGGCGGGTCGTCTTGACCGCCGCGGCGATCGCCTCTCCCTCGGCGGCGACAAGCCGGTTCCAGCCAGCGTCGACCGTTTCCGGCCAGGGGGTGCTGGGGAAAACGGTGAGACAGGGGGTGCCCAGGATGGTGGCCTCCTTCTGCATTCCGCCCGAATCGGTGATGACGAGCTCGGCGTCGCGCTCGAGGAGGAGCATATCGAGATAACCCACCGGCTCGATGCGGTGGACATGGGAGAGCGCCGCCAATCGCGGCTGCAGGCCATGGCGGGCGATCGCCTCCCGGGTGCGGGGATGCACCGGAAACACGACTGGGGTCGAGATCGCCGCCAGGCCGTCGACGATGGCGGCGAGAGCCTCTCGGCGATCGGTGTTCTCGGCGCGATGAATGGTGAGGATGATATAGCGGCGCGGCATCAGACCGAGACCGGCGGCCGGATGGGGGCGAGTCGCAGCGAGGGCGAGGTGCATGTCGAGCGCATCCTGCATGACATCCCCGACGAGGTGCACCTGGCCATGCGCCGCTTCCCGCCGCAGATGCTCGACGCCGGCCGGGGTGGGCACGAAGAGCAAGTCGGAGGCGTGATCGACCAGGATCCGGTTCTGCTCCTCCGGGTTGCCGGCGAGCCCGGTGCGCACCCCGGCCTCCACGTGCCCGAGAAGCACGTGAAGCTTGGCCACCGCCAGCGCCGCGCCGAGAGTCGAGTTGGTGTCGCCGAAAACCACCACCGCCGCCGGCTCGAGCTCGCGAACCACCGCCTCCACCCGCTCCGCCACCAGCCCGGTCTGCTCGGCATGGGTCCCCGATCCCACACCGAGATGGCGATCGGGCTCGGGGAGCCCGAGCTCATCGAAGAAAAGACGCGACAGCTGGACGTCATAATGTTGGCCGGTATGGATGACGATCTCCCGAAACCGCCGGCGGAGCGCGCGCGAGACCGGGCCATGCTTGACGAATTGGGGTCGTACTCCGACCACCGAGACCACCGTTCGCACCGTTCCCTCGCTTTCTCCGCCCTCTCTCGCGCTTTCGTTGACGCCCCCGCGGGCCGGATGCTACGGTGCCGCCACTCTTGCCGTTCGCCCGGGGAGCCCGTGGATCCCCGCACTCGAGTAACCGACAAGGCGCCTGTCCGCGGTCAGCGCCGTCAAGGGAGATCACTCATGCTCGTCGCCGATCGACCCGTATGGCACGTTCTCCGTACCGTGATCGCAGTGACGGCAGGCATCGTCCTCGCTCCCACCGCCGCTCACGCGCAAGTGTTCGGCGCCTGGGCGCCGGCCGTTCCCTATCCGACTGACAGCTATCACGCGGGAGCATTCGTCCTCATCGGCGAGCCCTTCGGGCTGGTCGGTCAGCTGCGGACCGGCATCGACCAGAATTGGGATGTGGGCGTCCAGCTCGGCTTCCCGGATTTCGACCGCGGCAACTCGACTGTCTTCGGCGTCGCCGGCGATGTGAAGTACCTGATCCTACCCGAGAAGAGCGGGGAGTTCCCGCTCGACATGGCTCTGGACGTCGCCTTCGGCCTCCAGCACGTCGAAGACTTCAATCTCGTCGACTTCGACTTCGGCGCCGTCGCCTCCAAGACCACGACCACCTCGGGCGGCACCACCCTCATTCCCTACGGCTCGCTGATGATGGCCATCGGCCATGCCAGCATCGACCTGCCGCCTGGAGTTCAAGGCGACGCTTCGGACACCGATCTCGACGTGAATGTCCGATTCGGCCTCGATTATCCGATGACCTCGGACCTCGAGTTCCTGAGCGAGCTCAACGTCTCGAGTCGCGACGAGACGATCGCTCTCGCCCTCGGATTGATGTGCAAGCTCTAGATCGCGGCGCCAGGATCAGTAGGCGTTGCGCTGGCGGTGGAGGCTGATGAGGGTACGGAAGAGGATGCGAAGGTCGAGAGCCAGCGACCAGTTCTCGATGTAATAGAGGTCGCACCTCACTCGCTCGGCCATCGAGGACTCCCCGCCCCTCAACCCGTGGATCTGCGCCCAGCCGGTCATCCCCGACTTGACCCGCAGCCGGTGGAGATACGCCGGAATCTCGTTCGAAAGATCGTCGATGAAGCAAGGGCGCTCGGGGCGCGGCCCGACGAGACTCATCTCGCCCCGCAGCACGTTCACCAGTTGCGGCAACTCATCCAGGCTCGTTCGCCGCAGGAAGCGGCCGATCGAGGTCGTCCGCGGATCGGCGCGCCGGGCGGCGACCGGACCGGAATCGTTTTCCGCATCCGAGTCCATGCTCCGGAATTTGAGCATCCTGAATCTTCGGCCGTCTCGCCCCACTCGCTCCTGGCGGTAGATGACCGGGCCGGGCCCCGAGGCTTTGACCAACCCGGCGATGACCGCAAGCACCGGAGCCAAAATGACGAGCCCGAAGAGGCTCAGGCTCAGGTCCATCGCTCGCTTGACCGCCCCGTTCCAGCCGAGGAGCGGAAACTCTCCAAGGAGGAGCGCAGGAAGTCCGGCCACCTCATCGACGCGGGCTCTCCCGGGCGCAAGCCCGTAGAGATCGGGTATCCACTCGAGCTCGACCGGATAAGGGGCGAGAAGCTCGAGGATCTGGCGCGCGCAACCCGACTCCTCGAGGCTCAAGGCGAGAACAAGCCGATCGACATGTCCCCCCGCCACCGCCGCGACGACTTCGGCCAGCGAACCCACCGGGCGCACCCGGCGATCCGGCGGAGAATCGTCGCCGAAGCGCCCGATGAACTGAACTCCCGGCTCGCGCACCAGGGCGAGCTTCTCGGCGAGCGCCCTGGCGGTGTCCCCGCTCCCGGCGACCGCCATTCCGCTCACCGCCCGCCATCGGCTCATCAACCGCCCGGCGAGGGTTCGTCCCCAGGGCACCGCGATCAGGAGAATGACGAAAGCAATCGCCAAAGTGAGTCGCGAGAAGCTCGCTCCGCGATAGAAGAAGCTGAGGGCGAATGCGATCAAGGTGCCGATGACCACCCCACGACTCCCGGCGCCGAGCTGGCTCGAGAAGTCGAGGCGCTGTCCGGGGCGATAGAGGCCGAGCGCGGCGAAGGTGGGGAGCCATGCCGCGGCGAGAACCAACGTCGCTCGGATGTAGAGACTCAGGGAAGGGACGCCCTTGGTGACCGGAACGATGGTGGTGATCGGCGAGTGGAAACGCAGGATATAGGCGAGGACGGCGGCCAAAAGAAGCGCCGCCCCATCGCTCATCACGAGAAGGACCTGGAGGCGGGCGTCCGCCTTGCGTCGCTCGGTCTTGCTCATTCCCCAAACTCGTCACCGGCTGTGGGGCCTGCGGTGCGACGAGGCGGCGAGGAGTTAAGGACAGCTCGAGTGGACTGTCAACCTGGAGCCGGAAGTGGCTGATCTGACGGCAGGCCTCGGCCTGGCGAGCGTCATCCCATTCATCGTCCTCCTCCTCGCCATCGCGATCTTGCCGCTCGTTCGCCCCCATTTTTGGCAAGCCGATCGCAACAAGGCGCTCGTCTGCGGTCTCCTCGCCTCTCCCATCGTCTTCCTCCTCCTCCGCCACCACCCGGCGGCCCTTGTCCATGCCGGGAGCGACTACTTCTCCTTCATCGTCCTTCTGGGCGCGCTCTTCATCATCTCGGGTGGCGTGCTGGTACGCGGCGACCTCCGAGCAACTCCCGCCACCAACGCCGCCATCCTCGTTGCCGGCGCAGTGCTCGCCAATCTGATCGGGACCACCGGCGCGAGCATGCTTCTCATTCGCCCGCTCCTACGCACCAACTCCGAGCGGCGGAACACCGCTCACCTGCCGGTCTTCTTCATCTTCCTGGTCTCGAACATCGGCGGCAGCCTGACGCCCCTCGCCGACCCGCCGCTCTTCCTCGGTTATCTAAGAGGAGTCCCTTTCTTCTGGACTTTCCGCCTGCTCGGACCGTGGCTCACCGCCGTGACTTTGGTTCTCGCGGTCTTCCTGATCATCGAACTTCGAGCCTATCGACAGGAGACCGGGATGGCGCTGGCCCTCGACCGAGCGTGGATCGAGCCGCTCGGGGTCGATGGCAAGGTGAGCCTTCTTCTGCTCGGACCAGTCGCCGCATCCCTTTTCTTCCATAGCCCGATCCGCGAGATCGTCATGCTCGGCGCGGCGATGGTGTCCTATGCCATTACCCCGGCCGCCCGCCGGGCACAAAACCGCTTCACTTTCCATCCCATCTCCGAGGTAGCGATCGTCTTCGCCGGCATCTTCGTCACCATGACTCCGGCCCTCATGCTCCTCGAGCGCCACGCCCCCGAGCTCGGGCTCACCGAGCCATGGCAATTCTTCTGGCTCACCGGCGCCGTCTCATCCTTCCTCGACAACGCTCCCTCCTATTTGGCCTTTCTCTCCCTGGCTCAGGGGCTCGACCTCCCCGGCGAGGTGATCGGGGTTCCCGCCCGGCATCTCGCCGCCATCAGCCTCGGAGCGGTGTTCATGGGCGCCAACAGCTACATCGGCAACGGACCCAACTTCATGGTGCGGACGATCGCCGAGCGGTCGGGCGTGCGAACCCCGAGCTTTTTCGGCTACATGCTCTATGCCGCGGTGATCTTGCTGCCGATCGATCTCCTGATCTGCTGGCTCTATCTCCGCTGAAGGCGATCCTTGTCGAATGCCTCGCCGAATGCCACCTCGCGATAGACGGCGAGGGTCTCGCGGCCGAGTCGCTCGAGGCTGAAGGCCTTCGCCCGTTCGCGACCGCGGGCCGAGAGTTCCTCCCGCATCCGGCCGTCGCTCGTGATCCACTCGAGCGCCGCTCTCCAGGCGCCGGCATCGCCGGCAGGAAGGAGGATACCCGCTTCCCCGATCACCTCGGGGAGCGAGCCGGCCTGCGCCGCCAGGACGGGAACGCCAGTCGCCATCGCCTCGGCGGCGGCGAACCCGAAGCCTTCGTAGAGCGAGGGCACGGCGACCGCGGTCGCGCCGGCGTAGAGGAGAGGAAGATCCGGATCGGGGACATGGCCGAGGATCCGGGCTCCCGGGCCGGCTTCGGCGGCGAGCCGAGCGGGAAGCGAGGAGAAGCGGGGGGGCGCCAAGCCGGCGAGGACCAGGCCGACGCCGGGAGGAAGGGCGCTCGCCGCATACGCACGCGCAAGGAGGCTCAGGTTCTTGTGCGGGCGGAGCGCTCCCACCGCCAGGACATAGCGCTCGGGCAAGCCCTGCGATCGGCGAAACTCCTCGACCGCGGTGGGGGTCGGCGGAGTCGCGAAGCCGGCGGCGAGCCCCGGATGGATTACCCGTAGTTTATTGCGCTCATGCGGGAAAAACTGCGCGAGATCGGCGGCGGTGCGCTCGGAATCCGCGATCACCCGTCTTGCCCGCCGAACCGCCATAGCGAGGAGGACTCGGGCCACCCGCCGGCGCCCCGGCGTCAAGAACTCGGGAAAGAGAAGATGGATGAGATCGTGCACGGTGACGACGAGCGGGCAGGGCACCCCCAGGGCGCAGATGTAATGCGGGGCATGAACCAGATGGAGCCCGCGGCCCGCCACCTGCATCGGCACGGCGATTTGCTGGAGGAGCGAGTGCTTGCCGGCACGGGAGGTGAGCGCGCGCGGCGGGCGCATCGCCGCCTCCGGGGCCCGAGGCGCCGGTCGCCCGACCGGGATCTCTCGAGCTCGCGGCAACCCCTGAGCTCCCGGAAACCCGGCGGCCGCGGCTACCGCATCCACCCACACGTCCGGCCAGGGACCCGGGGGCAGGAGCAGAGTGAGATCGAGCTCGGCCGCCGCATCCCGGGCGCGCGCGAGCCCACCGAGGAGATTGCGCACATAGGTGCCGATGCCCAGCTCCCAGAGCTGCCGGGCATCGATCGCCACGCGCAGGCCGGGGATCGCTTCCCTTTCCGGGCGACGAGCGACCGGGGCTCCGGCCGTCGCCTGGCTCATCCTCACCTTCGCCGCCAGGCCCCGCCGCCTTTCCGCCCGAGAGCGGAGCGGTAGACCGCGAGCGTTCCGGCGGCGGTCGCCGCCCATGAGAACCGAGCCGCGCGGAGGAGACCGCGCTCGCGGAGCTCGGCTCGTCGCTCGGCGTCGCCGGTCAATTGGGCGAGCGCCGCCGCCCACCCTTCTTCGTCATCCGGCGCGAGGAGAAGCGCCGCGTCGCCCGCCACCTCGGGATGAGCGGCGGCGGCGGAACAGACGACCGGGCACCCGGCGGCCATCGCCTCGAGCACCGGCAGCCCAAACCCTTCGTAGAGCGAGGGCACGGCGACGATCTGGGCGGCGCCGTAAAGGGCCGGGAGCTCGGGCTCAGCGATGAATCCGGGAAACCGGAGATCGGCTCGCACTCCCAGGCGCTCCGCTTCGGCGGCGAGGCGTGAGAGCTCGGCGGACTCTCCGTCCGCACCGGCGAAAACGAGCGTCACTCCGGTCGGCAAATCGCCCGAGCGACGGGCCCGCGCGAAGCTCCGCACCAGGAAGAGCAGGTTCTTCCTTGGATCGGCGCTCCCCAGATGCAGGATGGGATGCTCCCCGAGTGCGTATCGCCGCCGCACGGCTTCGGCCGTCTCGGCCGGAGACGGTCGGATGGTGGGGCTCGCGGCGAGCGGCACCACATGGACGCGATCGGGATCGAGAGTAGGGTGGAGGCGAAGAAGATCGCTGCGCACCGCGTTCGAATCGGTGATGACCTCGACCGCATGCCGGAGCGTACTCCGCTCGAGCGCACGGCGCACGGCCCGGCGTACCGGCCCGCGATCGTAGAATCGAGGAAAGAGGCGCCTGATCGTGTCATGCACCGTGACGACGAGCGGCGGCCCGACCCCGATCCCCGCGTCGAGATGGCTGAGCACATGAAGCAGCGCCGGGCGTGCACGACGGGCGGCTCTCGGGGCGAAGAAGATGTCGCCGAGGAGCGTCCGCAGCGGCGAAGATCCCGGCGGCGCCGAAACGCGATGCACCGTCAATCGCGTTCCATGCTCTCCGGCGATCGGCGGCCAGGGAAGATGACCGGCGGCAAGGAGCTCGAACTCCCAATCGGGATCGGGCAAAGCGCTGAGCGCCTCGACGAGGCTCTCGGCGTAGCGACCGATGCCTCGACCGCTATGGGTCTTGTATCCGGGCTGCCGTCCCCGCGCATCGACGAGGACGCGCACCGGTGCGACCGGGGCTCGGACGCTCGATTTCATCTTCGCCGTTGACTCGCCTCTCTGAATCGCATTTCCTTACGCTCGTCGCAAGCAGGATCCTTCGTGATCTTGGTGTGGTGAGACCCCGAGGTCAACTCTGCGTAATGCCGTGAATGTTTGTCTTGTGGCCCGTGAGTATCCCCCCGAAACCGGCGGCGGAGGCGTCGGCACCTACACCTATCACCTCGGGCACGGGCTCAAGTCCCACGGACACCAGGTCACCGTCATCTCCAGTGGAAATGGGCCGCAGAATCAACACTGGGACGATGGAGTCGAGGTGTGGCGCATCCCCCATCCCGCGCCGTCTCCCTGGGCGCGCAGGCTCAAGGCGATCACCCATGGCCGCGGCTACTCGAGCTTATGGATGAGAAGCCGGGCCGTCTTCGACCGGATCCAATCGCTCGAAGCCGAGAGAAACCCTTTCGATGTCATCGAGACCCCATTATGGGATGCCGAGGGAGCTGCTTACTCGGCGCGCTATACCCGGGCGCCGATGGTCGTCCGGTTGCAGACGCCAATCTTCGTCAGCGCCGCCATGGCCCCCACCCCCACCCGCCGAGCCGCCCAACGCCTGGAACGGATGGCGCTCCGCAAGGCCGTCCTGGTCGCCGCCATCAGTCGCAGCAACTCCGCCCTGGTCGCCACCGTCTACGGCATCGACCCGGCCAAGATTCGACAAGCCCCCTTGGGCATCAACCTGCCCGAGCTGAGCCAGCCGCTTGTGTGTCCGGATTCCTACAAGCTGCTCTATGTCGGACGCCTGGAACAACGCAAGGGCATTCGGGAGTTGATCGACGCCTTGCCCCGAATCCTCGGGCAAGACCAGCGAATCACCGTCGACATCGTCGGCCGTGACACCGGCCAGGAGCCACGATTCGGCTCCTACCGGGCCTACTTCGAGCATACCGTTCCACCCGACCTGCAGAGCCGGGTTCGCTTCCACGGATTCGTGCCGGGCGAAGAGCTCCAGCATTTCTATCGCGACTGTGATGTCTTCATCGCCCCATCGCGCTATGAGTCGTTTGGATTGATCTATCTCGAGGCCATGGCCTACGGCAAGCCGGTCATCGGCACCCGCACCGGCGGCATCCCCGAGGTGGTGACCGATGACGTCGGCCGGCTGGTAGCAGCCGAGGATCCCGATCAGATAGCCGCGGCGGTGTTGGCGCTCATGAACGACGGTGCGCTGCGCCGAACCCTCGGATCCAATGCATTCCATCGCGTTCGCCAGCACTTCTCGGTCGAGGCCATGGTCCAACAGACCGTGGCTCTCTACGATGAGGCAATCGGCCTCCATCGGCGTGCGCCAAGTCAATAAAATCAAGCTCGACCTCCTCAACTCCCAACCGGGCGACAAGGTTCTCGATATTGGCTGCTCCTTCGGCGTACAAGCCATGATGATCGCTCGCGAGGGACTGGAGGTTCACGGCATCGACCATTCCGAGACCCTGGTCAAGC
>JBIOUT010000374.1:0-3160 GCA_044867365.1 Candidatus Eiseniibacteriota bacterium
GCGCTGCAATCGAGAAGCTGGCGGTCGGCATCCGAGAGACCGCCAAGTCGAGCTTCGATGAGCGAGCGCAGTGCCGCGGGGACCTCCGTTTCCAAGGCGACAGGCGCTGATACCCCAGGGCCGGAGAGCCGGGCCCGCAACGTACGAATCATCTCGATGAGAAAGAGCGGATTCCCATCGCAGCGGCTGGCGATTCGGTCGATGAGGCTCTCGGCTTCCGTCAAAGCAAGCTCGAAGCTGCCGAGGGCTTCGCGGAGAAGATTGGCTACTTGATCGGCGCCAAGGCGGTCCAATCCGAGTCGCTCGACATGGGGGAGACGGGCTAGAGGCTCTCGTGCGGCGGCCGGCAGGGCGCCGCGCAGGCTGACCACGAGAAGCACACGCTGGTCCTCGATGGCCTGGGCCATGGCCAGCGCGATCTGCCAGCTCGAGGGACCGGCGAAATGCAGATCCTCAACCACCCAAACGACCGGACGCTCGGCAGCGAGCGACCGTGCGAGATGACAGAACATGGCGTCGATGGCATTGGGCGTTGGCACCACCGAGTCGGATGGCGGAGCTTCGGATCTCAGGAAGGCGGCGAAGCCGGGGACGAGCCCCGCCGTCACCCTCAGGTAGGGCGCGAGGGCAGTCTCGAGGTGGGCCTCGCCGAAGTGGGCGACCGCGGCGCGGCTCAGCCCATCACCGCCTCCGGCGGGCGGAAATGATCCATAGAGGATGTGAGCCTCCTCATCCGCTACCGATGCAAGGAAGGCGTCGATGAGTCGGGTTTTCCCGATGCCTGCTTCCCCCTCGATAACTACCACTCGCCCTTGTCCGGCGCAGGCGGCGTCGAAGGCTTGCTGAAGCCGTTCCAATTCGGTGCCGCGCCCGACAAATGCCGTCTCTCGAGGGACCGGGACTCGCACCGCTCGGCCGCCTTGAAGGGTCGGCAGACGTGAGAGTCCCTCCTCGGCCCACCAGCTCGAGGCCTCTCCCTGGGCCAGGATGCCGGCGAGTCTCTCCGCGGAGTCGATCCTCCTTGCGGGCATCTTGTCGAGGAGGACGCCGATCAGCGCCCCCAGAAGAGGCGACAGTTGAGGATTCATCTCGCGGACCGGTCGAGGCGTCTCCTGCAGCTGGGCATACATGATTTGGCGTGCGTCTCGACCGGCGAAGGGATGTCTCCCGGTGGCGAGCTCGTGCAGGATCATCCCCAGGGCATAAAGATCCGCCGCCGGGCCGACCTTGCTCCCTTCCGCCCGGAACTGCTCGGGTGCGGCATAGAGAGGAGTCCCGACGAAGAGCCCACTCATTGACAGGCTGGTAGCCTGGTCGGCGAGCCGGGCGACACCGAGATCCATGATGCGGACCACATGATCTCGCGTGACCAGGACGTTCTCGGGCTTGAGATCCCGGTGTACAATCCGAGCAGCGTGGACTGCGGCAAGTCCGGCGGCGATCTGCTGAGCGAGATGGCGGAGCAGCGCCTCAGGGACTCCGGGGGTGAGCTCTCCGGCGATCTGGCGCAAGGTCCGGCCCTCGACATACTCGAGGACGATGTAATGGATGGACTTGCCGGCACCCCCTCGACTTACTCCTGCGCCCAGGGTGGCAATGACATTTGGATGGCGGACGCGCTTGCCCGCCTCCACTTCGCGCCAGAAGCGCTTGCGGAGCTTCTCATCCGCAAGCAAATGCGGGTGGATGACTTTTAGCGCAATTCGAGTTCCACTCCGGCGCTCTGCAAGATAGACGGTCCCCATGGCACCGCGCCCCAGCTCGCGGATTACCCGATAGGTGCCGAGCCGCCGCCCCGCAAGCAGGGTGGATTCGGGAAGCGAGGCGGCTCGAGGACCGCGACTGGGCCGTCCTCTGGCGGGCTGGGTCGTCTTCTCGATCATTGTCGCCAATGGCCTTACCCAAGAACCAGATGACCACGCGATTCTAGTCAGTCTAGCGGCCACGGCCATCGCTGAGAATATTTCTCCCCGCCTCTATGGCCTGCTGATCGCCGACATTCCGATCGAATCGATAGACGCGGATGGTCGAGCCCACCATGCGTCCCGGTACCGGCGGCAGCTCGTAGATCTTGGTTCCAGTGCTCATGACGCGCTCGTAAGTTTCCACGATCTGGGTGCACTCCGCCTGTCGCTTGCTCTCCGCTCGATAAGCTTCGTAAGCGTCCGACAAAACCATATACTCGATCCCAGCTCGGCGAACCGCCTCCGGATCGTTCAATCGGCCGATGTGACCGTACGGGACGAAGGTCGCCCCCTTGATGCCTTTCCATGCGTAGGCGCGGGCAGGTGCCGAGAGCCCTGTCCTCCGCACCTCGGGCACGGCGGTATCGATGAGATCGCCCTCACGGTCTTCCCAGACTTCCCCGACGACGAAGTAGTGGTAGGCCTCCTCGGGGAGCTGCGGCGTTCCGTTTTCGAGGAGGAGACGGCTCCCAGCGGGGATGTGCTCGACGATCCATTGCGACGCGACGGTCCGTGTGTCGGGGAGCGACAGCCAATGCCCCTGGGAAAGCGAGGCACGTGCAAGCGGCACGGCGATGCCCATCACGAAGACGAGCACCACCCATGCGCCGGCTCGGGAACCGAGTCTGCTTCCGATCCACCGGCCCATGGAATAGATCGCATGGGCGACGAGCACACACAGAAACGGAAGAGCGGGGAGGCTCCAATGCGGCTGTCTCGCGTCCTGAAGACCAAGAAAGATCAGAAAGAACATCGGCACGCTTGCGAGGAGCCATCTATCCCGGAACCTCGAAACGCCGCAAAGCAGCAAACCCACGCCCGCTAGCCCGAGTCCGATCATCCCCAGGCCCCTCGCCAGCGAACCCCCCAGGTACCACCTCAGATTGCCCAGTAATCCGGCTTTGCTGCCGAAGCCGCAGAGTGGGGTGGCCCGCATCTCATGGGCCATGTCCGCCAGGGTCGTATGGAAATCGGTGAACCAGAAGGGCGACGCGAGGACGAAGCCGGCGATCGCCGCCGCTGCATAGAGACCGAGCATCGACACTCGGCGCCACTCCCATCGCCCGCTCAGGAGGTGGGCGAGCGCGATGGTCACGATCATGACCGCGGCAGGATATTTGGTCGCTACCGCCAGACCGGTAAACAAGCCAGCCATGGCATAGCTCGACCGGGTTCTGCGTTTGAGAATGTCAAGA
>JBIOUT010000375.1:0-2536 GCA_044867365.1 Candidatus Eiseniibacteriota bacterium
TCTCGCCGGCGAGTGCGCTCATGTCGGGCCCGACGAGGAGAAGAAGCCGCTCGGCGACCGCGCGCGTCACCTGATGTCCGCGATCAGCGAAGCGCCGCCTGATCCAGTCTGGAAGCATGCGCTCGGCGAGTGGCGATGCCGAGACGACCGTCGCCAGTCGCCGGAGATCGCGGGTAAAGGTGAGACGACCGTCGAGCTTGGCGGCGGTGAGGACGACGACCGTCGTGTCGGGAAAGGTCGAGAGCGCGGGCAGGAGCGCTTCGCGATCGGCTTTGCGGAGCTCGGTGACTCCCTCGACGAGAACCAGGCGGCGTCCCCCGAACATCGGCAATCCGCCGCCGGCGGCGGCGATGTCGGCGGCGCGCGCCTCGCCGCCCGAGAACACCTGGCGGCCGAGAGTGCGCGCGGTGGGATCATCGGCAAAGACCGCGGCCTCGATCGCGGCCAGCGCTTCGCGACGCAGGAGAAGCTCCTCGCCGAGGACCAGATAGACAGGGCGAAAGCGCAATTGGCTGAGCTCGCGCTTGAGCTCGACGAGGCTCAGCTCTCCCCCGGGCATCAGCCCCAGCTCCGCACGGTGCGGTTCAAGATGTCCTCTGCCAGGCGCTGAATGGCCTCGGCCCGCCCCGAGACCTCATCCTTTGCTTCCTGGCCGGTGGTCTGGACGACGAAATAGGTCGTGCGTCCAATCACTGAATCCTCTTTCCATAGCGTCTTTCGTTTCACAAGGTCCTTGAACTCGACTTTGACCTCGATCAGCACCTCGTATTCCTCGGTCTGGGCGCGGGCGTTGTAGCCGAAGACTCGATTCTCGTAACGGACGATCTCGCCGTAGAGGCCGGAGTCGGCCCGGCTCTCGGGGACGACCTTGAGCTTGTTGTCGCGCACGAACTCGCGCACCACCTGGCTCGTCACTTCCTCGGCGAGCGCCGGCTCGACGGTGCGATTATCGAACACCGGGATGGCCAGCGTGTGGATATGCGACGGAAGGCGGCTCGGAGTGAAGGAATAGGCGCAGCCCTGGGTGATCAAGGCCACGGTGACTGCGGCGAGTGTGCGGTGAGGGATAGCCTTTACAAGGGCTCGGCCAGAGCCAGGACCTGCTCGGCGACCAAATCGCGGGCGGGGTCCGTGAGCTCGGGAAAGATCGGCAGGCAAAGGTTCTCCTCCGCCGCCCGCTCCGCGGCGGGGAAATCGCCCGGGTGATGCCCCAGATAATGGAGGGCCTCCTGGAGCGGCAGCGTTCCCGGATAGTACACCGCGGTCCCTACCCCCCGCTCCGCCAGCGCGCGAGCCAGCCGCTCCCGGTTTCGCACCCGGACCGCGTACTGGTTATAGATGTGGATGGAATCCGGGCGCTCGAAGGGCGGGATCACGGCGGTGCCGCTGAATTGCCCGGTGTAGCTCCGGGCGTGTTTCCGCCTGGCGTCGGTCCAGCCATCCAGATGAGGCTCCTTGACGAGAAGCAAGGCGGCCTGGAGCGCATCGAGCCGGCTATTGGTGCCCAGGGTGCGAGCGACGTACTTGGGCCGGGAGCCATGCACCCGGAGGAGTCGCAGGCGATCGGCGATGGCGTCGTCATCGGTGACCGCCATGCCGCCGTCGCCGAGACCTCCGAGGTTCTTGGTTGGATAGAAGCTGAAGCAACCGATGTCGCCCATGCTGCCGGCCGGGCGGCCCCGATCGGCTGCGCCCAGGGCCTGAGCGGCGTCCTCGATCATTCGGAGCTTGCGAGCTCGCGCCAGGGCGAGCAGCGGTTCCATGTCGGCGCATTGGCCGAAGAGATGGACGGGCATGATCGCCCGGGTGCGCGGATTGATCGCGGCATCGACGCGCTCCGGATCGAGGTTGAAGGTTCTTTCATCGATGTCGACGAACACCGGCTTCGCGCCGACGAGGGCGATCGATCCGGCCGAGGCGAAGAAGCTGTAGGCCGAGGTGATGACCTCGTCTCCAGATCCAATGCCGAGGGCGCGCAGGGCAAGGATCAAGGCGTCGGTGCCCGACGCCATCCCCACCGCGTGCTTGACCCCGACCCTCCGGGCGATCGCCGCCTCGAAAGCTTCGACTTTGGGTCCGAGGATGAAGACCCCGGAGTCGATGACCTCCTCGACCGCGGCCATGAGCTCACGCCGCAACGCCGCGTGCTGCGCATGGAGGTCCATCGCAGGAACCTTCGTCCCGGCAGGTGCTTGCGGGGCGGTTTTCATCGAGATGAAGTGGCCATGAAAGCTAGCTCAAGCCGCGGCGGACATCGTCCCAGACTTGCTTGTCGAGAAGCTCCGCCTCGGCGACATCCCGCACCACACGGGCGGGAGATCCCATGACGATCTTGCGCGCGGGCACATCGCGCGTGACAACGGCTCCGGCGGCGACGACGGCGTCGGCGCCGATCGTGATCCCGGGCAGGATCACCGCGGCAACCCCGATGCGCCCGCCCCGAAGCACGGTGACTCCCTTGAAGTGCTTCAAGCGTTCCTCGGTCCGTCCCATGAAGCGATCATTCGAGGTGGCGACGAGCGGGGCGATAAAGACC
>JBIOUT010000376.1:0-2789 GCA_044867365.1 Candidatus Eiseniibacteriota bacterium
GCTACAGCAAGACGCTGTGGAAGTGGGCACGAGCAGGCTCGTCTTGATTCGCTGATCTAGAGCGGATCTCAAGTCTTCGGCAGCAGCCGCTCACGGAATCCGCGACTCATCCTTAGCGCCGTACCATCATTCAGGATCACATCGAAGTCGCCGTGCGACTCGGGTATGACCTCGCGGACCCGATCGATCTGAACGATCGCTCCTCGATGGATGCGCGTGAATCGAGACCGGTCGAGCCTCCCATCCAGTTCCGCGATCGTCGCCCGCATGAGGTAGGTGGTGCCGCGAGCGTGGAGCTCTGTGTAGTTGCCTGCGGCCGCGATCCAATCCACTTCGTCGATTCGCACGAGGACGTAGCGCCCCCGGTCTTGACGACGAAACGGTGGAGAGGCGCCGCCGGCATCGCCTCGCCGGCGCGCGCATCCAGCGCTCTAGCCAACCGCTCTCCTGTCTCTTCCGCCGTCACATCGTGCGCCAGCGCCGCCCGCGCACGGCGCAGCGACTCTGCAAACCGCTCGCCTGACACCGGCTTGAGCAAATAATCGAGTGCATGGCGGGCGATCAAGCTTCTCCTCCTTCCCTAGCGGCTGCTCGTCGGGGCGCGGCTGCTCGTCGGGGCGTCACAAAAAGCGTATGATTTGGCTTATGAGTGTCGAACAAGCGGACACCGCCCAGGACCCCTGGGTCCTCAGTCGCCGGGATGACGCGATCGCGGGACTCACCCTCAATCGTCCCGAGCGCTTCAACCTTCTATCCTCCGGGATGATCGCCGCCCTCGAGCGGGAGCTGGATGCGATTGCGCGCGACCCTTCGGTCCGCGTGGTGGTCCTCTCCGCCGAGGGTCGGGGGTTCTGCGCCGGCCATGACCTCAAGGAGATGCGGGCCCACGTGGGCGATGACGGTTGGCAGCGCCGGCTCTTCGAGGATTGTAGCCGGATGATGATGACCCTCACTCGGCTGCCGCAGCCAGTCATCGCCCGCGTCCACGGCATCGCCACCGCCGCCGGCTGCCAACTCGTGTCGATGTGCGACCTCGCGGTCGCCGCCGATGGCGCGACCTTCGCCCTTCCCGGGGTGAACATCGGCGTCTTCTGCACGACACCCGGCGTCGGCGTCGCCCGCAACATCGGGCGGAAGCGGGTCATGGAGATGCTGTTGACCGGCGAGCCGATCGACGCCCAGACCGCTCTCGCCTGGGGACTCGTCAATCGAGTGGTTCCCGCGGGCGAATTGGACCGGGCGGTGCAGAGGTACGTCGATATCATCCTCGCCCGCAGTCCGGAAGTGATCCGCCTGGGGAAACAGGCGTTCTATCAGCAGGTGGATCGCCCCCTCGACGCCGCCTATGGCCTCGCCAACGAGAAGATGGTCTACAGCCTTCAGCTCGAGGACGCCGCCGAGGGCATGGATGCCTTCTTGCAAAAGCGCCCGGCGAAGTGGCGCGGCCAGTAGCTCCGGCTATCGGATTACGACGAACTTCCCGATCGCGTTTCCCGCCCCAGACTCCACCTCCCTGGGCGAACCAGACGAAGGTGCGGATCCCCACGTCCTTGGGCGCCACGATGCCCAGCGGGTCGGTCGAGTGTCCGAGGAACAATCCCCCGAACCACCCCGGCACGTCTCCCGCCCGAGCCCGGCGGCCACGCACGACGGGCGGGAGCAGAAGCGGCCGAAGAAGTCGCCGACCCAGCCGCCGTTCGACATGTGCAGGAGAAGATTGCCCGCGGAGTGAATGAAGGTGCAGCTCGCCTCGAAAATCGCCTCCGGTCCCCTGCCACCCATGAACTTATCGAGACCGGGGTAGTACTTCCCGTCGTAACCGGAACCCTGACCTTGTCAGAATAGGCCGACACTACCCGCGCGCCCCTCGAGTCGATAGTCATCGCCAAGGAGCTCGATCGCGCAAGAACTGCGCTCGGAGAGGACGCTTTCCGCTCGGCGTATGACGCCGGGCGCAGCCTCTCGGTCGAGATGGCGATCGAGGAGGCGCTCCACGACGGACTGTGAGCGGGCGGCCTTCCCTTCATCGCCTCGGAAGCAACTGACCAATCGCTCGGACATGCGGCGCGACCTCGCGATCGGAACGCCCGGCCGGCGCGGCTTACCTTGCGCTGGTTTCAAAGGTACATCCTCTTTTCCGATGCATTACTTCTAAACTATCTAGTTTTCCGAATCTTCGATGTCGCCGATACTCTCTATACAAGAAAGAGCCGGCGCAAAGAAGTGCCAAAGGAAGCACACCCGCATAGGCGCGAAGGTTCGCGTCCGGATTGCCCGCAGCGAGTGGGTCCACCGGCCCCGTGGGGGCCCGGAGCGCTCGCCTTGGCTCGGAAGGCGAGTGATTCCTTAGAAGAAGAATTGAATTTGTAAGAATTGTGGAGGTGACTAAAAATGACTACTAACTTGACTCGTTGGAATCCCCTGGGCGACCACCTCACCCTGCGCGCCCCGCTGAGTGAGATGAACCGCCGGATGATTGACGATATCTTTCGCTACCCATTCTCTGATGTGACGCCGGCGACTTATCCTTTCTCGGACATCGCCGAGACCGGCGATTCCTACATCGTCACCGTTGAGATCCCCGGCCTCAAGCAAGACGACGTCCAACTCAGCGTGCAGGACAACACGCTCTCGCTGCGCTTCACCAAGGAGAATCATAGGCAGCAGGAAGGGGAAGGGAATGGTCGCACCTACCGCCATGTGGAGCGGTTCTGGGGCGCCTTCGAGCGCCATTTTCCCTTCGCCGCGGCCATTGATCCGGACCATGTCAAAGCAAGCTACAGGGATGG
>JBIOUT010000377.1:0-6771 GCA_044867365.1 Candidatus Eiseniibacteriota bacterium
GGGGGGCGGATGGGGAAAGGGAGAGTTTTCGCCGCAGGATCGCCTCACGAACCTCCGGAGGCTTTCCTCGTCGCCCGGGGCGGCGCCGGATCGGGCGCCTGGCCGTAGCTGCTGCCGCGTCCGCGAATCGCGGCCAGGATGGCCTGACAGAAGTCGGTGAGCGAAGGGTCGCGCGCGCCCATGACCAGGATCAGGTCCCCCGGCTCGGCGGCGGCGGCGATGCGCGATGGGAGCTCATTGCGGGCGGCGGCGAACTCGGCGTTTACCCCAAGAGCGCGGAGATCGGCGACCAAGTCGGCGGCGGAGAGATCGCGAGAGACGGTGCCTCCCGCATAGAAGATCTCGGGCAGCCAGAGTCGATCCTCGGGGCGAAGCGATTGGGCGAACGCCTGGACCAGCTCGGCGCGCAGGAAGCGGGTGGGACCGAAACCGTGCGGCTGAAAGAAGGCGAGGATGCGGCGAGGACGGCGGAGGCGGGCGGCGGCCAAGGCGGCTCGGATTTTGACCGGATTGTGGGCGAAGTCGTCGATGACCTCGACGCCTGAGGCTTCACCGACACGTTGAAAGCGGCGTGCCACTCCCTTGAAACCGGCGAGCGGCGGCGCCATCTCGGCAAGGGTCAAGCCGATCTCCGAGCCGGCGGCAAGCGCGGCGAGCGCGTTCTCCACTGCATGCATCCCCGGCGCCGGAACCCGGAATGGAACTCCGGCCACCCGAAACTCGCCGGCTTCGGGAAGGAGCCGGATGTCGGTGGCACGAAGCCCTCCCGCCGCCCTCTCGCCGATGCCGAAGATGATCGACCCCGGACGCAGGTGGCCGAGATTGTCCCCTTCGCCGACGATGAATCTCTCGCGCACCCGCCGGTGAAAGATATCGAAGAGCTCACGAATCTCGGCGATCTCCTTGTGATCCTTGTCGAGGTTCAGAAGCACGCCGATCGCCGGGGCGTAACGGACAAGCGAGCCGTCGCTCTCGTCCGCCTCCACGACCAGGATATTCGAGCGTCCGACCCAGGCGTTGCCGACATAGCCGCGGTTGACCAGAGATACGAGATCGCCCCCGGTGATGAGCGAGGGGTCGCGCCCGCAGCCGCTCAAGATCTCGAAGATCATCGCCACGACCGTCGACTTGCCGCTCGTCCCCGCCACCGCCACCGTCCGGCGGTCCTCCACGAGGCGAGCCAGGAGCTCGGAGCGGTGCAGGATCGGCACCCCGATCTCGCGCGCCGCCTGCACGTCAGGCACCTGCTCTTCGACCGCGGTGGATACGACGAGGGCGTCGGCTCCCGCCCTCACCCCGCTTCCATCCTGTCTGAAGATCCGCACGCCGACTCGCTCGAGCGCGCTCCTGATCGACGGCGCCCCGCCGCGGTCGAACAAGCGATCACTTCCGGTCGCCACGCCGCCGAGCATGGCCTGGAACTGAGCGAGGGCGCTCATTCCGCTTCCCCCCACCCCGACGTAATGGAATGAGCTCTTGCCTGGATCGGGAACCGGGGGATCGGAAGGAGCGGAAGGAGTGGAAGGAGCGGACATCGGCGGAGCCAATCCTCTCGAGCTCACACGATGACCACCGGGTCACCGGTTGCGACCCGGTCGAAGAGATCGATGACATCCCGGTTGGACAGGCGAACGCAACCATGCGAGGCGGGGACGCCGAGCATGGACTCGTGGTTGGTTCCGTGAATGTAGATCATCCTCTCCAGCGAATCGTAGCCGGGGCCGCGGTTGATTCCCTCTTCCTCGCCTTCGAGGGTGAGGATGCGGGTCAGAATGAGGTCGTCGCTCTCGGGCTCGCCCTCCCAGCTTCTCCCCGTGGGCTCCCGATCGACGAAGACGGCGCCCGATGGCTCGCCCGCGCCGATCCGGCGTTGGATGCGATGCACGCCCGGCGGGGTGCGGAGCGATCCCTCTCGACCGCCGACTCCGGCGGCGGCGGTGGAGACCGGATAGTCGGCGGTGATTCGCCCGTCTTCGATGAGATAGAGACGCTGGTGATCGACGTCGACGACGATCAGCCGTGCCGGCCCTTCGCCGCTGCGACCGAGAACGGCGGCGGCACGGGCCCGCGCCCGGGCGACGACCGCGCTCGGGTCATCGCTCGCTGGGTGTCGGCTGCGCTCGACCATCGATCGAGCACATTATCACGGCATCGAGATCAAAGCCGGGCGGAGATCAGGCGCGGGCGTTATTTCTCGAGCTTGAGGACTCGGATCTCGACCTTGTGGTTGGAGCCGCCCACCATCCGCCGGTAGTGGAGGGGATAACCCAGATTCGGATCGAAGCGGGCCTGGAGATAGGCGCGGTAACCGGCGGGAGCGCCGAGCGCCTCGGGCTTGTCTGTCGCCAGCTCGCATTCGCGCTCGAGAGTCTCGAACAACCCGTCGACGGTGTAGCTCGAGACATTTCCGGTCATCGGCGTTCCGCCGCGCTCGGCGCGAGCGACGCTGTCGGCGCGCACTTCGACATGCACGGTCTCCGCCTCTTCGAGACCGGTGCCGGTGACGACCAGATCGAGATCGTAGTTGTGGAGCTTGTGCGCGAGCCAGGTCTGATGGTTGGCTTCGAGAATGGCGCGGGTGAGCGGCGGCAGGCGCTCACCACAGGAGATGAAGGCGAGCAGGACGGCGAGCGCCGCCGCGACCCTCATGATCGACCGGCGGCGTTCTCGAGCATCACTGCGAGCACCGAGAAGACGAGGAGAAGGAGGAGCACGGCGCTGGCGATGATCAACCACCCGGGGATCGGAATGCGCCGGCGGTGGCGCGCGAGCCCCGGGCGCTCACGGCTCTCTCTTTCCGCCGAGCTCGCCCCGCCCGGATTGGCCGCTATCGCACCCCTCGGCTCGGGGTTGCCGCTCTTTCCTCTCTCCTCGTCGAGGCGAGCAAGGATCACGGTGATGTTATCCGGTCCTCCGGCTTGGTTGGCCAGCGCCACCAGATCGCGGCAGGCGACCTCGAGCTCACGCCCGGCGACGGCGTGTTGGAGCTCCTGATCGGTGATCGCGCCGTGCAGGCCGTCGGAACAGAGAAGGAGGGTGTCGCCGCGCCCGAGCCCGGCGGTGAGGGCGACCGTGTCGATCTCCACTTCCGGACCGAGCCCGAGGCTCCGGGTAACGAGATTGCGCCGCGGGTCGATGCGCGCCTCCTCGGGAGTGAGCGTTTGTTGCTCGACGAGGTGGGCCACCAGAGAATGGTCGCGGGTGAGCTGGCGAATGCCGGCGCTCGTCACCAGATAGGCGCGGCTGTCTCCGACATGGGCAAGGAAGATGTCCCCGTTTCGCACTACCGCGGCGGTGCAGGTGGTGCCCATCCCCGCCAGATCCGGATCGGCGAGACTCTGCTCATGGACCGACTGGTTCGCCTGCTGCACGGCGCGGGCGAGCGCCTGGCCTACATTCGAGTCGGCGGCCTCGCGGTAAACGCGAACCAGGGTGTCCACCGCCCCGCGACTGGCGACGTCCCCGCCCCTCGCTCCTCCCATCCCATCGGCGACAACGAGGAGGACGCCCTTGCGATCGCGCTCGCCCGGGTCCTCGGGTATCCAGCAGGCGAAGCTGTCCTGATTCGACTCGCGCCTGAGCCCGCGATCGGTCTTCGCCTTGACCACGAGACTCATTGAAGACACCGAAGAATCAACGACCCCCGAGAGGTCGAAACCCATCAACCGAGGGCCCGGGTCCGAAGGCGGGCAGAGCGCGAATGGGCAGGCCCTCGCGGGTCATCAGCTTTGGCGAGGGCCCGCGGTGATTGGTAGCGCTACGGGGATTCGAACCCCGGTCTGATGGCTGAGAACCATCTGTCCTAACCCCTAGACGATAGCGCCACTCGATCAGAGTCGCCGGTTGCGCGGCCCGCTTTCGTTGCGCCGGCCCAGCGCTTCCGACGGGCTGGAATTTGGCTGGGGAGCGAGGATTCGAACCCCGGTACCGTGGTCCAGAGCCACGTGTCCTACCACTGGACGACTCCCCAACGGGCGTCGGCGAATGCTGCCGGGCAGGGCGCCCCGGGAGCCGGCCTTCTCCTCGACCCGCAAGCGGGCCGGTGATGCTATCAGCCCGTGCCGGGCCCGGCAACTCTCCTGGGGCGCCGGACCGGCCGATGCCACCGGGGGGCTTGCAGCGATGACCGCCGCCAGCGCCTCGGCCAGCCGGTGGTGACCGGCGGGAGTCCAGTGCACGTCGGCGCCGAGGAAGAGCTCGCTCGGGGATTCGCCGCGAAACACCTCCCCGCCATCGACCCAGGTCAGCCGCCGGCGTTCGATCAACTCGCGAATCATCGCATTCGGCCGCAAGCCGTAACCGGTGTGCGCCAACCGGCACATGATGCCGCCGTCGTCGACCATCTGCGTACGCGAGGGATTGAGGACGACGATGACCGGGAGCTCGAGGATGGCGATGCGATCGAGAAGCGCCTCCCAGAGGCGCGAGCTCCGCATCAGATTCACCGGTCGCCGCGCCTCGATCCACAGGCGAAGCGGCATCGCCCGATCCCAGACGATCGCCATCAGGCGGCTGCGATGAACGAGAAAGCGCTCGAGGGCGGTGAACTGCGTGCCGCGCGCCTGATACTCGCCCAGATGATCGGGAACGTAGGGCGCCGCCCGCCAATCATCGACGACATCATTGGAGGCGCTGAACTCGACGATGACCCCATCGAGACCATAGGGGGCCAGGCGCTCGAGAGCAGCCAGGCGTTGATAGGTGCCGAAGCCGGGGAGCGCGCCGTTGACCACCTGGTAACGCACTCCCCCCGCGGCCCGTCGATTGAGGAGGGTGTCGAGCTGAGCGGCATAGGTCTCTTCTTCCTCGACCCCCCAGCCGAAGGCATAGGAGTCGCCGAGGACCGCGTAGCGGATGACTCCCGCAGGCTTCTCCTCCACCTCGGGCCCGCGGAAACCGAGCCGGTTCGATCTCACGATGGTGTCGAAGCCGCGGCGGAAACGCTGCACCGAGGACGGCTTGAGCGTCCAACCGAGGCTGTCGGAAGGCACGTATACGGGAGTGATGCTCGGGGTTTCGCCGGGAGCGCCACCCGGCGCTCGCATCGAGTCCGCGGTCGAGGCGGGCTGCGGGTGGCTCGACTCGATCACTCGGATGCCGGCTTCGAGGAGGAGGAAGGCGGTAAGCAAGCTCGCCACGACGAGCGTGAGGTTGGCGACTGACCGCGCCGGGCTCACGGATCAGAACAGGGTATAGATGAACTGCGCCACCGCGGCGTTCTGAACCAGCGCGATCAGGAGCCCGAAGAGAAGCAGGACGACGAAGATCGGCGCCATCCAGTAACGCTTCCGTACCCGCATGAAACCCCACACTTCACCCATGAGGAAGCCGAGACCGCCAAAGAAGCCGGCGATCGCGCCGATGACCCGGCCGACGAGGCTGGTGGGCCGGCGCTTGGGAAGAGGTCTTGCACGTTTTTCGCTTACCGTCATCGCATCGTCCGCTGTAACCGCCTCAGGCCGTGACCAGGGCGCTCCCCTCGTCCTGGCGGGCGAAGGCTTCGATCTCCCGCCGGGCGACCTCGGATTCCTCCTCGACATCTTTCTTGAGCACCACCGCATCGTGCAT
Source organism: Candidatus Eiseniibacteriota bacterium (assembly GCA_044867365.1). Classification (GTDB taxonomy): domain Bacteria; phylum Eisenbacteria; class RBG-16-71-46; order CAVPCR01; family CAVPCR01; genus JBIOUT01. Next base: position 5,569 of record JBIOUT010000377.1, read on the forward strand.
GACGAGCGCGTCCATCTTGGTGCGCATGAAGCACCGGAAGGCGTCCTGGGGGCTCAAGATGATCGGCTCCCCTCGCACATTGTAGGAGGTGTTGATGATGACCGGCACTCCGGTCTGACGGTCGAACTCCCGGATGAGATCGTAGAAGAGGGGGTTTTCATCTCGCGCCACGGTCTGCAACCGAGCCGAGCCGTCGAGATGAGTCACCGACGGAATGATCCGCTTCCCCTCCCGCACCTGGGCGGTGAGGAGCATGTAGGGCGACGGCCGGTCGATATCGAAGTACTCCTCGGCGCGCTCGAGGAGAACCGCCGGGGCGAAGGGGCGGAAGCTCTCCCGGAACTTGATCTTGAGATTGACGACGTCCTTGTTTTCGGGATTGCGGGCGTCGGCCAGGATCGAGCGGTTGCCGAGTGCGCGGGGCCCGAACTCCATCCGCCCCTGGAACCACCCGACCACGTTCTGCTCGGCGATGAGCCGGGCGGTGAGCTCGAGGAGCTCCTGCCTCCCCAGCCGCCGATAGGGCACGCCCGCCTCCTCCAACACCGCCACCACTTCGGCGTCGGTGTACTCGGGACCCCAGTAGGCATGCGGCCAGACGAAGGTGCGGGGGTTGCCGAGAATCGAATTCCAGATGAGGGCCGCCACCCCGATCGCTCCCCCGGCGTCGCCGGCGGCCGGCTGGATGAAGATGTCCTTGAACGGACCCTCGCGCAACAGCCGCCCATTGGCCACACAGTTGAGTGCCACCCCGCCCGCCATGCACAAGTAGTCCTCGCCGGTGCGCGCGTGCACATGGCGGCCCATCGCCAGCACCACTTCCTCGAGGAAGCGCTGGATCGAGGCGGCGATGTCGAAATGACGCTGGGTGAGCTTCTCGCTCGTTCCGCGCGGCGGGCCGCCGAACAGCTGATGGAAGGCCTCGTTGGTCATGGTGAGGCCGGCCTGGTAGTTGAAGTATTTGAGGTCGAGCCAGAAGCTCCCATCCTCTTTGACGACCGCCACCCGGCGCACCTGATCGAGATAGGTCGGCTTGCCATACGGCGCCAAGCCCATGACCTTGTACTCGGCCGAGTTCACCCGAAATCCCAGGTAATAGGTGAAGGCGGCGTAAAGCAAACCCAGGGAATGCGGGAACCGAATCTCGTCGAAGAGCTCGATCCGGGTTCCTTCGCCTCTCCCATAGGTGGCGGTCGACCACTC
>JBIOUT010000378.1:0-3287 GCA_044867365.1 Candidatus Eiseniibacteriota bacterium
CGGCGCCGCCGATCTCTATTCTCCCCGCAGTTGGCGACCGATGATCCGCTGCGTGTGATGGCGACTCTTTCATTCGATCCGATTGCCTACAAGGCGCAGCAGCGCCAGGGGTGGGACTCCGTCGCCTCTGGATGGATGGCCTGGTGGCCGACCTTCGAGCGGAGCGCCCAATCGGTGAGCGATCGCCTGGTCGAGATGGCCGGCATCCGTTCCGGCCACCGGGTTCTCGATGTCGCTACCGGCGTCGGCGAGCCGGCGGTCACTGCGGCGCGGCGGTCGGGGGCGGACGGTCATGTGGTGGCGACCGATCTTTCCCCCGAGATGCTGGCGATCGCCCGCCGCCGCGCCTCCGCCCTCGGTCTCGAGAATGTCGAGTTCCGCCTCATGGATGCGGAGGCGCCCGATCTTCCCGAGAGCTCTTTCGATGCCGTCCTCTGCCGGTGGGCGCTCATGTTCTTCCCCGACCCGCAGGCGGCGCTCGCCTCGCTCCGCCGGTTGCTCGTCCCCGGCGGGCGCCTCGCCGCCGCGGTGTGGGGAACGGAGCCAACCGTCCCGATCATCAGCTTGCGCAAAGAGGTCGCGGAGAGGCTCCTCGCCCCTCCCCCGCCTCCCGCCGGGTCGCCTCATCCGTTCAGCCTCGCCGATCCAAAGACGACAGAGGCGATCGTCAGGCGCGCCGGTTTCAGCGACGTGCGCGTCGAGCCGTCGACCGCCGTCTTCGAGTTCGAGTCGCTCGAGGTCTTCGCCCGCTTCCAGAAGGAAGTCGCCGGCCCGCGGGTTCCGACCCTCGCCGATCGATCGCCGGAAGAGCAGGCACGCTTCTGGGAGGAGGTCGCCGAGGCGGCTCGCCCCTATTCCGGCGCGGACGGGACGGTGCGGCTGCGCAACGATCTTCTCTGTGTGTCCGCCGTCAATCCTCCGGGTGGGTGATTTGGATTCCCGCCTCTATTTCAAGCAGCTCCTTTGCGGGCGCGAGATCGCTGCGACTGATCCGATCGCGTCGCAGATGATCAATTTCGTCTATTTGATCGGCGACCGGGGGAATGGCGATTGCCTGGCGGTCGATCCCGCCTGGGATGTGGATGGGCTCCTGTCGGTGGCCGAAGCCGACGGCATGCGGGTTACCGGCGCTCTCACCACCCACTATCACCCCGATCACGTGGGCGGCGATCTCTTCGGCCATCGAGTGGCGGGTCTGGCGCGGCTCCTCGAGCTCCGTCCCGAAGTCAAAGTGCACGCTCACCGGGCCGAAGCCCCGGGAATTCGGGTGGTGAGCGGAATCCAGGCGGGGGACATCATCGCGCACGAAGGAGGCGACGTGATCGAAGTCGGCGGCGTGCGCATCGAGCTCGTCCACACGCCCGGACATACCCCCGGAAGTCAATGCTTCCTGGTGGATGGGCGCCTGGTGGCCGGGGATACCCTCTTCGTTCAGGGATGCGGCCGTGTCGATCTTCCGGGCGGCGACCCCGACGAGATGTATCGCACCCTCACCCAGCGTCTCGCCCGGCTCCCGGAGACGACGATTCTCTATCCGGGTCACGACTACGGGCCGTCTCCCACCTCGACGCTTGCCGAAGAGCGGCGCAACAACATCTATCTGAGAGTGCGATCCCCGGACGACTGGCGGCGGATGATGGGAGCTGGGGGCTGACTTTAGCCCCCAGCCTTGTCTGCGCGGAATCGGCAAACACTTCCTGCTCAGCGGCGGGCGAGGAGCTTGATTCTTCCCCAGCTCATCCGGCTGGGGTTGGAGAAGCCGATCGCTTGCTTCTCGGCGAGAATCTCCTGCACGGCGGTGATGAATCCTCGATCGCTCGTAGAAAAGCTCCCCATCTCGAGAAGATGCTCTGGATTCCGCGGCGGGACGGGGAATCTCCAGGCGATTCGTTCGATGATCTCGGGATCGGTGATTTCCGCGACATGGAGGTCATCCGCCCAGATGGACAGCACCGATGGACGTTCGGAGTCAGGCTCCGGGGCGAGCAGCCGCGGCGGCGATTCGCGGCATCCGTTGAGGACGGCGACTGCAAGAAGAAGGAGGGTGAACGGGAAAACCCTGGAAGAACCCGCTGGGATGGACATGGCGACCTCTCTGGAGTCGAAAAGACAGTGGTCGCCCGATCTTGTTCAACTTCGATTGCAAGGTGGAGACCAGCCGCGCCGGCACGGCTCGCGAACGGATTCCGGCCCCCTGCTTTCACCTGCAAGCAATGGATCGTTCTCGAAGCCGACCCCGCGCGTCAGGGAAACGACATCCCGTCGCCCGCCGGGCGCAAACTCCGAGCGTGATTAGGGTCGCTTGGCGGTGAGTGGCGAGGCCGGCGGCAGAGCGCCAGGCGCTGCGGTCGGGGAGATCGCCTGTTCCGCCTCCCGAATCAGGACCTCCACATCATGAGTGGGAAGCGTGCAGGCATAGTTCCGGCAGACGTAGGCCGTCGCCTTTCCATCCTTGAGCTCGATCGCCTCGAGATAGGGCGCGAGGTCGGCGACCTTCTTCCCCGCTTCTCCTGGAGGCTTGACCGCGACGACCATTCTGGGCAGGTAGCGATGATGGAGCGCCTGGATCATCGGGCGTAGCTCGGAACCGCCCGGATCGCCCGCCAGCACCGCTTCCGCCGTCGGCCCGACGGCGAAGTCAAGAGCCATGAGCATCTGCGGGAAGGAGATCGGGCTCGCCTCCAGTGCCGCAGCGAAGGCGGTTACCGTCTCGCGCCCGTAGCGGCTCAGCTCGGGATCGGCCAGGAGGTCGCCGAGGGTCAGGAGGTCGAGCGCCGCGACGGCATTCCCCGAGGGGGTCGCCCCGTCATAGATCTCTTGCGTGCGCACCAGCAACGACTCATTGTCGGTCGCGGTGAAGAAGAACCCTCGCCCCTCACCGTTCCAGAAGAGCTTCACCATTTCACGCCCGAGGCCGCGGGCCTCTTCGAGGTAGCGAGGCTCGAAGGTCGCCGCATAAAGGTCGAGGAGACCCCAGGTCAGGAATGCGTAATCGTCGAGGTAGCCGGGAATGGCCGCCTCGCCGGCGCGATAGCGCTTGAGGAGGCGACCGTCGGGACGGCGAAGGGTGGAGAGGAGAAACCCTGCCGCCCGCTCGGCGGCGGTGCGATAGGCCGGCTCGTCGAGGGCTCGGGCGCCAAACGCCAGGGCTCCGATCATCAACCCATTCCAATCGGTGAGCACCTTGTCGTCGAGATGCGGGCGAACCCGCTTCGAGCGAGCCGCCAGGAGTTTTGCCCGGTCGGCGGCCAGGCGGTGCTCGAGCTCGGAAAGCTCGATGCCATGCT
>JBIOUT010000379.1:0-3397 GCA_044867365.1 Candidatus Eiseniibacteriota bacterium
GCCGCTATGTCGCCTTTCATCGACTCGAGTGGCGAGCGAGTCGCAGCCTGCGGGTCGCCTTTGCCGAAGGGGCGCGCTACAACGCCGACTCGCCCGAGCTTCTCTATCTTGTGGGAATCATCCCCTACCCGGTCGTGGGTCGATTGCTCGAGCGGGATAATGCCGACCGCATCAACGATGACCTCGTCCGCAACAACGTGATTTGGAACCTCGATGCCAGTTATTTCCTGCGCGATGGCGCAGAAATCTACGGAGAGGTCCTTCTCGACGACCTCGGCACCAAGACCGGGACCGGGAATCCGACTCGCATCGGTTATCAGGTCGGCGGTCTCCTCGTCCACGACCTCGGCGGCCGCCGGATCACCCTGCGTGGCGAGTGGACGCGCGTCTGGAGATACGTCTACAGTGTCTTTTACGGCGCCGACTTCATCCACGAGGGACAACCCCTCGGCTATCCCCAAGGCCCCGACAGTCGAGTGATCCACTTGGACGGCGCCATCGAGGCGAGGCCCGGCCTCGAGCTGGGGGCGAGCGGCGAGCGCATCGACCGCGGCGAGGACGGGCTCGGCGTCTTCTGGGATCCGAATGACCCGGCGCTCGCCGGCGTCGATGCCAGCCGTTTCGGCGGGACGGTGGAACGCACCTGGCGACTCCTCGGCGTCGCCGGCTGGCGTCCCTTTCTCCCGGTGACCGCGAAGCTCGAGCTGGGCGGCGCCTGGGTGCGGAACTCGGCTCATCGCCCGGGCGAAGACCGCTCCGGGCTCACCGGCCGAGTCGCCATCGGGATCGAATACTAGAAGCGCAGCCCATCATGACCACCATCCCGCGCACGCCGCACTTCGATCCCGAGGTCCGGAAGCTCCAGGAGTTCCTCGACCGCCGGGGAGCGAGTCGGGGGTCGCCGAGAGTGCTGGAGGCCGGGTGCGGCTCGCTGAGTCATCTCCAGTTCGACGACCCTCATCTGGTCGGAATCGATATCTCCGAGAAGCAGCTTGCCCGCCACCGCCGCCTCGCGGAAGCGATCTACGGCGACATCCAGACGCACGAGCTCCCTCCCCAGTCCTTCGATCTCATCATCTGCTGGGATGTGCTCGAGCATCTCGAAGAGCCTAGGCGCGCGGTCGAGAACTTCGCGCGCGCGATCAAGCCGGGAGGCCTGATCGTCCTCGCCATGCCCAACCTCTTCTCGACCAAGGGAATGATGACCAAGCTCACTCCCCATCCCGTCCATGTCTGGGCGTATCGCCGGTTCTGGGGGGTCGAGAAGGCGGGCACCGACGACCTGGGGCCCTTCCGCACCTATTTGCGCTTGGACATCGCGCCCGGGGCCCTAAAGCGCTTCGCCCGTGAGCGAGGACTCACGATCGAGCACTTCTCGTCCTACGAGTCGATGATGCAGAAGCGCTTACGGAAGGATCACCGGCTGGCGAATGTCATTCTCGCCGCCATTGGCGCGGTCTCCCGGATCCTGACCCTGGGCCGGGTGGACATGAATCACACCGATTACATCCTGGTGCTCGGGAAGCCGGGCCCGGCACCCTGAGGAACGAGACTTCACGCCGCCTGGGCGATTGGATCCTCGTCCTCGTTCTCCGATCGCTCCACCTCGACGGCGGCCGGGACCTCGATGGTGAACCGGCTCCCCTTGCCGAGGCTCGAGATGACCTGGACGCGCCCGCCATGCCGCTCGACGATGGCCCGGCAAACGGTGAGGCCGAGCCCGATGCCGCCGGCGACGCGGGTGTTCTGATCGTCGATCTGGGAGAAGGGGCGGAAGATCTGCTCCTGCTGGTGGGCATCGATGCCGATCCCGTGATCAATGACATGGAATCTCACCGCCGTATCGCTCTCTTCGATCTCGACGCGGACGGTCTTGCCGTTTTCGGAGAACTTGATCGCGTTGGAGAGGAGCTCGGAGAGCGCCTGCAACAGCCGGCGGCGATCGACGCGCGCATGGGGAGCCGGGTCGGCGGCGGCGATCTCGATCCGGATGCCCTTGCGAACCGCGGCCGGCTGCACGCGTTCCACCGCTTCCTCGGTCAGCTCGCGCCCATCGGCGGCCTTGAGGTCGAGCTCTTCCCCTCCGATCTCGGCCATGGTGAGGATGCGCTGGAAGACGGTGTCGAGATCATCCATGCCGTGCATGCAGATGCTGAGCTGGTTCTGAGCCTCCGCCTGGAGCTGGTCGCGACAGGAGATGTCGAGATTCTCGAGCGATCCCTTCATCGCGGTGAGTGGAGTGCGGAGCTCATGCGAGACGAGGACCACGAACTGCGACTGGCGGCGGGCAAGCTGTCGCTCCTCGTCGACGATCTGGGCGTTGACGATGGCGATCGCCGCATGGGCGGCGAAGGCGAGGGCCAGCTCCTCGTCCTCGTCGGTGAAGTCGACGATCGTTTCTTTCGCCGCCGGCTCGGCCTGGGCCCCCTCCCCGCCTTTCTCGGCGATCCGATCCAAGAGGACGAGGCTCCCGATCGCCCTCTCCTCCCAGATCATGGGCACGGCGAGAACGGTTTGAGGCTTGAGCGCGGCGAGTGGATCCTGAACGGCGAGATGCCCCTGGGTGCGCCAGTGGCGAATAGGCCGGCCGCTCCGACCCACATCGACTGCAAGCCCCGTCCTGACCGGCCCCAATTCGACGCCGGCTTGGGGAGCGGGCCAACAGGCTTCGATCTCGTAGCCCTCCCCCCGAGCGTCCCCGAGCAGGACGAGCGCGGTCGAGGCGTGGGTGAGGGCGCTCGCCCCTTCGGCGACTCGCTCGAGAGTCCGCTCGAGATCGAGGTTGCCGCCGAGCCCGCGCGCGTGATCGAGGAGGAGGCGGAGCTTGCGCGTCGCCGACGACACTCGTTCGTCGAGGGCGCGATTCACTCGCCGCAGGCGGGAGATGAGGGCGCGATTGCGGCGCCTGAGGCGCCGGCTTTCAAGCGCCCGCTCGAGCGCGTGATCGAGCTCATCGAGCTCGAACGGCTTGATCAAATAGTCGTCGGCGTGGCGGCGGAGCGCCTCGATGGCGGAGTGCGCGGTGGCGTTGCCGGTGATGATGATGACGCAGAGATCGGAGTCGAGACCCCGCACCTCCTCGAGCAGGGTGAGCCCGTTTGCCCCGCGCAGGTTCAGATCGAGAATGACCGCATCGAAACCGCCGCGGTCGAGAAGCCCCTGGCCGCTCTGCAACGTCGAGGCCACTTCGACGGAATAGCCGCGATGGCCGAGGTACTCCGACAGGATTTCCTGGATGTCGGTCTCGTCATCGACGACGAGGATCTTGGTCGCTTTGACCATGTCCGGTGATTATCCGAGGGATGATCCAGGATCGCCGGCGGATGGCGGGTCCGGACCGGGAGCTTCGGATTGCGATCCCCGCGACGGAGTGGCGCCCTTGTCGCAGACGCGGCTG
>JBIOUT010000380.1:0-4688 GCA_044867365.1 Candidatus Eiseniibacteriota bacterium
GCGGCCGCTTCTTCCTTGTCGAGGAAGTCGGCCGTGTAGCCGGGGTTGTAGTCCTTGGCGAGCGAAATCTTTGTCCCCGGAGGAACGATGCAGGCGCGGATGATGGATTCGACTCTGTCCTCATTCAAAACGGGCACCTCCGGAGGAGGGACGAAATCTGGGGATCCCCTGGCGCGACCAGACCGGGGAGTGTAGCCATGAACCGGCAGCTAAACAATAATGACAGAATGCGCGGCGATTGGCCTCAGGTATAAGCGATGCCCATCGACACATACTTTCTCGCGACGGAGCGCCTTGGTTTCCGCTCGTGGACCGAAGACGACCTCCCGCTCGCGCTCGGCCTGTGGGGTGACCCTGACGTGACTCGACTCATCGACGCGCGGGGGACCTTGTCGAGCGATGAGGTTCGGGTGCGACTCGCTCAGGAGATCGCCGGCGAGCACGAGCACGGGGTACAGTACTGGCCAATCTTCCTACTCGCGGACGGAGAGCATGTGGGTTGCTGCGGCTTAAGGCCTCGTGAATTGTCGAAAGGGATCTACGAGCTTGGAGTTCACATCCGCTCGAAGTACTGGGGGCGTGGATTCGCCAACGAGGCGGCGACCGCCATGATCCAGTATGCGTTCGATCAATTGCACACGGCAGGTCTTTTTGCGGGGCATAACCCCAACAATCATGTCTCCCGGCAGCTCGTGGAGAGCCTGGGATTCGAATACACCCATGACGAGCTCTACCCGGCGACCGGCCTCCACCATCCCTCCTACATGCTCTGGCCACAGAGCCGAAAGGGTTAAAGGTCTATCCTCCCTGCAAAATGCGCATCCATCTCCGGGCGGACCAACTGATAAAGGGCGAAGCGCTGTCCATTGGGGTCCATGAAAGTCACACACGGACCATGTGGGATTTCAAAAGGTTCACCTTCAGGCTGCCAGCCACGGCCCTTCAGAGCGGCGATGACGGCATCCAGGTCATCGACTCGATAGATGAGAATGGGGACATCCCCCTCAAGGTGGTTCGCGAGGAGGAGCTCTGGACGGCTTTGACTGATGCGAACGTTGGCAACCACGGTCTCCTGGTCACGGATCTTCCATATCAATTCGCCCCCCAGAACCGAGACGTAAAACTCCACGGCTCGGGCGATATCCGGAGCCGGCACATAGATGAAGTCCAAAGAGCCGAACATTGCTTATCCTCCCCAAAGAAAGCATCCGGTGAGATCGCCCGGTGCTACTCTCGATCCAATGAGCGGGCACCGCATTCTCCTCCTCATCCCGACCACGACCTATCGGGCCGATCCCTTTCTCGAGGCCGCCCGCAAGCTCGGGATCGATGTCCTCGTCGGCTCGAATCGCTGCCACGTCCTTGCCGAGCAATGGCCGACCGATGGCTCCCTTCTCCTCCGCTTCGACGAGCCGGAGGCGGCCGTCGCGGCCATCGTCGACCGGGCTCGGCGGGAGCCGCTCGATGCCATTCTCGCCGTCGATGACCATGCGACCGAGATCGCCGCCCTCGCCGCTCGCGCCCTCGCCCTCCTCCATAATTCGCCCGAGGCGGCGCATACCGCGCGCAACAAACGGGCGATGCGCGAGGCCCTCGCCCGCGCGGGCGTGCCCGCTCCGCGTCATCTCGCCTTTCCAATCGACAGCGATCCCGCGCGCGCCGGAGCTGCCGTGCGCGCCGCGTTCGGTTTCCCGTGCGTCGTCAAACCGCTCCTCCTCACCGCCAGCCGGGGAGTGATCCGCGCCGACGACGAGGAACAGCTCGCCGCCGCCTGGCGGCGCGTGCAGGCGATCTTGAGCGCTCCCGATCTTGCCCGCGATCCTGATCCCGCGGCACGGGAGATTCTGGTTGAGGAGTTCATCTCCGGCCGTGAAGTGGCGCTCGAAGGACTCCTTGCCGGCGGCGATCTCCATGTTCTCGCTCTCCTCGATAAGCCCGATCCGCTCGACGGTCCCTTCTTCGAGGAGACGATCTACGTCACTCCCTCGCGCCTGCCGCCGAGCATGCAAGAAGCGATCGCTAAAACCACCGCGCGTGCCGCCGCGGCGATCGGGCTCCGTCAAGGCCCGGTGCACGCCGAGCTTCGACTGAACCAAGCTGGTCCCTGGGTCATCGAGGTCGCCGGACGCTCGATCGGTGGGCTCTGCTCGCGTGCCCTCCGCTTCGACCCTGGCATCTCGCTCGAAGAGGTGATTCTTCGCCAGACACTTGGCATCGAGATCGATCCGCCGGCGCGAATCGATGAAGCATCGGGCGTAATGATGATTCCGATCCCGCGCGCCGGAGTGATGCGCGAGGTGGGAGGAATCGAGAAGGCGGAAGCGGTGCCGGGAGTGACAGGAGTGTCGATCACCATTCGCCCGGGCGAGCAGGTGATCCCGCTCCCCGAGGGCGGCAACTACCTGGGTTTCATCTTCGCCCGCTGCGCCTCACCCGGTGCCGTCGAGACGGCGCTTCGCGATGCCTTCGCCTGCCTCCGCTTCGACATCGCGGCGTCCCTTCCCGTCGCGCGCTAGCCTGCGGCCGGCGCCAGGAGCCCTGCATCCCATCCCGAAGTGGAGAGGATCAACTGACCCTCGGTGGGCTCCGCTCAGCAGAACCAATCCTCGGTGAGCCGCGGCGGCCGATGGCGTGCCCCGGCCGGTAGGAAAGCAGGCCGCGCCGCCGGCACTTCGAAAGCGCCGTCTCCCAGCATCATGTGAGCGAGCTCCTTCACATCGAAGAAAGTCGCCATGGGATCACGGCCGTCCTCCGCCGCTTCCCCGACGAGCGCGCTCACCTGCCGATGCAGCTCGTCCATCCGCGGATCGGGATGGATCCACCGGTAGGTGAACGCTGACTGGTCGAGACCTCGAAGCCAGGGACCAAGCGATGGATCCTGAAGGAGCAGCGACCGGGGCGGGAGGAGGAGGCGGAGTCCGAACTGGACCGAGTCCACGTGATCGATCAAGTGCTCGGTTTCGACGAAGTCGAGAAGATCGAGGTAGTCCTCGGCGGTCGACCAGGGAGTGAAGGGGACGAAGGTCGGGCGGAGGGGGATCCCGGCCTGGCGCATTACCGCCAGGGCGGTGGAGACGTCCGCCCGATCATGCCCCTTATCGAGATGCTCGAGCACGGTGTCGCTCAGCGACTCGACCGCCGACACCACGAAGGCGCATCCGCAATCGCGCAATTCGGGGAAAAGCTCCCGCTTCTTGATGATATTGCTGATCTTGGTGGTGACATCGAAAGAGAGCTCAGGATAGCGCCGGTGGATCTCACGCACAAGGGTCATCACATGACGCGGGCCGTTCAGGAAATCGGGATCACCGAAGGTGAGGTGACGGGCGCCCGCGGCGACCAGACGATCGACATCCTCGACAACCACCTCGTGCGGAACCACGAAGAAGCGCCCGCCGTAGACGGGCGGAATCGGACAGTGGCGGCAGAGATGGAGACACCCTCGGCTCGCCTCGATCGAGGCCGCCGCCATGCGCTCGCCGTCCCGTTCGAGCTGGGCGTAGCGATCGAGGCTCGGTAGCGCTTCCCGGCTCGGGGTCCGGAAGCGAATTCTCGCCACGTGCGGCGCCGCCGGCCCTCCGGGAAACACCACCCCCTCGACCGCCCCCACCCCCCGTCCATTACCTCCCTTTGACCCCAGTCGCTCGGCCAGGGCGAGGAGCGGAGCCTCGAACTCGCCGCCGATGACCGAATCCGCGATCCCTTCGGCGAAGAGAAATTCGGAATTGAGGATGGCGTAGAGGCCGTAAAACGCCAGATGGCAATCGGGGTTGATCTGTCGGATCTTCCGGCCGGCAGCGACCCCGATGCGGAGGGCGGTGTGCATCGGGACCGCGATGGCAATCAGACGGGCGCGGGTGACGAGCTTCGGATCGATGGGGTCGACCGAAACGTCGAGCATTGCCGGCCGAAACCCGGCTTCCTCGAGCAGAGCCGCAGGCGAGGCGATGCCTAGCGGCTGGCGTCCGAGCTCGTAACAGGAGAGGAGGAGAACGGCGCCGGGGGAGAAGAGGACTCCTCTTTCATTTGGAGGCCGGTGGGACATAGTCCGGTGGCAACGCTGCGCCCTCTCCGAAGAAGAACTGCTCCATCTGCTCCATGAGGATCTTCTGCGAGTCCGGGCTGGCCATGCTCAGACGGTACTCGTTGACGAGCATGGTCATGTGCTTGGTCCAGAGGTTCCAGCCCTCCTTCGAGACGTTGTCGTAGATCCGCTTGCCGAGATCACCGGGGAAAGGCGGCTTGTCCAACCCTTCCGCTTCGCGGCCCAGCTTCACACATTGCACCATGCGTGGCATGTCGTAGAAGACCTCCTCCTCGAGAACATGGACGCGATCAAACTTTTCCGGCGCCACGCACCGGCAATGTGCTAGCATTCTAGCATTCTAGCACTACTTCTTTCCCCCCCGGGCCGCATCCGCCCCCCATTGGCAGAGGCTCCCCGGGTGAAACCCAGGCGGCGATGCGCACCAGGTCTCTACTACAGGCCTTGGGTTTCATGGCCAGCGGCGCCCTGTGGGCCGAGTCAGCGGCCAGCAGGCGCCCATTTTGCTGCCAGCCGCCTCGGCGAGTGACGCCGGGCCGCGAGCTCCTCGGCCACGCAGGCCAAGTCGCCGCCATCGTTCGCGGGCGATGCGCCCCCCGGCCTCGCTTCCGGTTCCAGGGCAGCGCCGAGGCCATCTGCCGTC
>JBIOUT010000381.1:0-3220 GCA_044867365.1 Candidatus Eiseniibacteriota bacterium
GATGGGGCGGCTGAATAGATACTGGCGAACGCTCACGAGCCTCTCTCGGAGGTCGCTCGAGCGCCGCCTAGGGGGTCCCGGCGGCGCGCGAGAACTCCAGCCTTCGTTCGACCCTTCGCCCCGAGACGTGATCGGTCACCCCGAGGTCGAGAGCATAGCGATCGGCCTTGAGCGCACTCACGTCGATCGTGAGGTACCGGCGGACGGTGCGCGAGGAGCTTTCCTCCTCGAAGCGCGATTCGATGAAGGCGCGGGTGCGAAACGCTCCAGCCATCCGGGCGAAGACCGATCTCCCTCTCCGATCGGCGGGCGCGATCCGGTAACGAAGACTGTAGTGACCTTGACCATCGACCAGGGCCAAGTTGTAGATCTCGAAATAGAGGACGAGGGGCTCTGCTCCCTGAACTCGTCCGGTCGGGTTGGGGACCACGGTCAGATCCCCTTTCCGAAACGCCTCGACGTCTTCCGGGCCGGCGGCGCCGGCGTTGCGATCGACGGCGAATGCCAGCTCCGGAACCGAGAGCTTGAGCGAATCTCCCGCGAAGGGATCGATGGTGACCTGCTCGGTGAGGGTGCCGATCACCGCCCCCGCCTCTCCTTCCGCCTGAGTAGCGACGAAGTAGTCCCCGGGATCGAGATCGAGGTTCACTTGGTGGACGAGGGCGCGTCCCGCCTCGCCGGCGACCTGCGCGCGATCGAGATCGAGGACTTCCCGGCGCCGCGCCACCTCGATCCACTCGTGATCGAAGACGACGGTGCCGACATCGAGACTCGAACCCGAATACGAATTGAGCGAATCGACCGGCACCGCCAGATAGACCTCGGCCCGGGAAGGTGGTCTCAGCGGAAAGCTGATGTCGAGCGAAGCACCGGCCGCCGGGGCGAATGCGGCCACCTCCATGGCCAGCGCCAGCCATCTCCCGCCCATCCGATGGACGTAGCTCTGGGGGGCGGTGTAGGAGGCGAGGTCGGCGGCAGTCGCTCCACCCGCAAACGGGAAATAGAAGAGCCCGTTCAGTGCCGTGTCGTCGAAGGTGACCCCGAGCTCCTCCCCATTCACTTCATAAACGTGATACCAGCTGGGGACCGAAAAGAATAGCGATGAGCTCCCCTGCACATACTCCTCATAGATGGGTGCGCCATACCGGATGTACATCTCCCCACGCGCGGTGTTCCAGCCGCGAATCCCCAGTCGGCGGTGCCCATATAGGAGATCGGCTATAACCACCCGGCGCCAGTGCTCGACCTGACGCTCGTTCACCGGGGTGACCGGCTGCGGATCCTTGGAGCGCCAGAAGATGCGGAGGAAGTCTTCGCGCTCGTCGGGCGACAGCCCATCGAACTTGGCCAGGGTGTAGGGATCGGCCACGAGACTCAGATCTTCGCAGGGAGCGCGTTCCGCTCTGCTCATGCGATCGAAGGCGTGCTCGAACGACTCGGCCGCCTCCGGATAGCTCCCGGGGCGGGCCTGACAGGCTCCGGCGAGGGCGTAGAGCCAGCCGTCATTGGGCCACTTCTCGAGCAGCCGTTCGAGGATGAGAAGAGCGCCGTCGATCTTGCCGTCGAGCATCAGCGCTTCCACCTGCTTCCGCCGTGCCTCGTAGAGATCGGGGTCGAGATCGGCGGCGCGCGAGAAATGATCGAGGAGGCTCTCGAGATCTTGCGGCCACTGATTGCGCCGGTAGCGCGCCTCGTAGTAGTAGCCGAGGGCGAGATGCGCTCGAGCGTGGCGCGGATCGCGCGCCAGGATGCGCTCGAGCTGGCGACTCGCATCCAGATCGAAGCCCCGGGCGATCAGAATCTCGGCCAACTGGAAACGGAAGTCGGAATTGTCGGGATCGAGAACCGTCAGCTCACGGAGCGCGTTCTCGGCGATCCGGCGGCTCTCGATCGTGTCGACCGCCCGGCAGGCTTCGACAAGCAGGCGGCGGACCTCGATCGATTCGCGCCGGAGCCAGGCCAGCCGCTCGAGCCGGACGATCGTCGATGCCGGGTCGCCGGCAGCGATCGCCGTCCGGGCGGAATCGAGCTCCGAGGAGAGCTTGCGATCGCTGAGCGAGAACCACGAGCACCCGGGGGCGAGGAGGATCCATAGCGTCGCGAGGGTCCAAGCCAGGGGCAAGGCAAAGGGGGGACGGTGGGAAAGACGGACCGGCCGCGGAACCTCCTCGGACCCAAGGGGTGTCAACGAATGGTCTCCTGTCGAAGGTCAACGGCGCCGGCTGTGCAACCCGGCTCGTCCAGGCTCAGCCCGATTCGGCCGGTCCTGGGAGCCGCCGGCATCAAGCTCCGCCGGCCCCAGCCGGCGCCTGACTTTTCGGCCCCAGGAAAGAGCCTCACTTTTCTCAACGGAATCCAAGCACCGGGTCCCGCGTCGATCGTTTCGGCACCCGGGCGTGTCCTGGCAAGGCCTTGCCCTAATTGAGGCTAGGAGTGGGTGGCGCAAGCTGTCAAGGCCGCCGAAAGACCATCGGCGGGACCGTAGTGATGATCGTGGACTCCCGGCCGTGATAACCTTCGCATCATCCGTTGTCGCACAGGATAGGGAGTCGATACTCGACGAATCCTCCGAACGCCGGCCCTTCCTCGCAGCCGATAGTCTCTCTCCCCTCGACGTGAATCGATGACCCCTCGCTCGATCGTTCTGCCGCTCGGCTCGGTGCTTCTCGCCATCGCCGCAACCGCCACCGCCCCCACCGGTGCTCCGAGCAAGTCCGCGCTTCCAGCCCAATCCGCGCTCCGAGCCCAATCCGCGCTTTCCGCCTTCATGCCGGTGAGCGAGGTGAACGAGCGCGGTGAGGATGGGGTCACGTTCATCGTCGAGGTGCCGGCTCTGGCTCAGGAACCGGCCACCGTCTCCGGCGAGCCGTTCACCCGGGTGGCCGCACGGGACTTCGGTCTCACCGCCGAGCCCGGACGCCCCGCCCTTCCCTTCCGCACCTTCACCATCGCCGTCCCGCCCGACCGCGAGCCGGTGCCCCAGGTCACCGTGCTTGCGTCGGAGACCCTTGATCTCGTCCCTGCTCCGGCTCCCGAGCCCACCATGGTTCCGGGCGGCGGCGACAAGCCGGACGTGCCCGGCTATCGCGATGTCATCGATCGGGCCTTTTACGGCGGTACGTCGGTCTATCCCGAGCTTCCCTTCACCGCTTCTCCGCTTTCATGGCTCCGGCAGCAGCAGGTCTTCGACCTCGCGGTCTATCCGGTCCGTTACGACGCG
>JBIOUT010000382.1:0-9195 GCA_044867365.1 Candidatus Eiseniibacteriota bacterium
GTAGCGACTCACCGCATCGAGGTAGGTGTTCACGACTTGGGCCGAGAGATACGGATAGCGGGTTTCGACCGCGATCGTGATGATCCGAGTCTCGGGGTCGAGCCGAAAACGGGTGGCGCGGGCGAGCTGGCGATAGAGGGTCTCTCGCGCCGGCTCCTGGCCCGGGCGAGTGCGGGTCAAGATGTTCTTGAGCGGCAGCGGATCGCGATCTCCAGGCCAGCGCGCAAAGGCTCGGTCGAGAATGGGATCCGAGATTCTCCGGCTCTCGAGCACCGAGATCAGGATCTCGGCCGGCAATTCCTGGCGATTGGGCATGAGGAAGGGCATGCGAATGAAACGACTGAGCGCCGATTGCGGTAGCCCGGAGCCGACGCTCATCAAGCTACCGGTGGCCTCGTAACGGGCCGGGAGAAAGAAGGCGAGGGCGAGCGAAATCGCGGCCGCAAGCAGCACACCCCAAAGGTAGGGCCGGCGATAGGTGCGGAAGACGCGTCCGAGCTCGCGGAGCACCGGCTCCTCGCTTCTCTCCTCCGGGTCGAGCTCCGGGCGCGCGAATTCCTGGCGCTCGCGATCTTCGAGCTCCTGCTCCCTTGGATCGAGGAGCATGGGGAAATCCGCGTCCGAATCGATGCCGGTCGTGTGACCTGCCCTGGTCATCTTCCGTCCATCCTCTCCCCGGCTCCGGGCGATTTCTCACCACCTGCTCCGGCCATCTGCGGCGAGATGGCCGGGGCATGCGGCGCGCCTTCCGTGGTCTCTCCGGGACGGGGCGGGAAGCGGAGGAGAGCAAATTCGATGCCCGGAGGATCAAACCGACACGCCGGCACCAGCGGCCGATCGGACGGATGGGTCAGGCCGGGTTCAGTTGCCGGCGGCCAGTCGCCGGTTGGCGCGCTCGAGCGCTTGCCAGTACTCCTCGCGTGGACCCCGCAAGGTGTAAGGCCCCGAGAGCTGGGCTGGAGGGAGGGCGAGGCTCGCGCTGGTGAAGATCCAGTAGCCCGCTCCCTGTCGGGCGAGGTTCACCGCTTCGGTCTCGAGCGCCGAGGGCGACCACTTGGCGAGCCAGAGACCGCCGACCGTCGCTACCGGAGTCGGGGGCGGGGTGTAGGCGAGCTGAATCTCTGCGGATGGTGTGCCGCTGCCCTTTTCGTAGCTGAGCTCGGTGAAGTCGATGACGGCAAGACCGAGCCGGCTGAACGCTTGCAAAAGCGCGCGATTGGGAAGCCCGGGACGGCCGAGATCGAGAACCGCGAGCTCGAGCGGTCCGCCCGTCACCCGCTCGATGGCCGCGAGCTCGCCGACAAGAATCCCGACCACCCACTCGCGCTCGGCGCGCTCGAGATCCTCGAGATCGCCGAGCGGTAGATGATCGATCCAGGTCGCGGCGAGTGGACGATTGACTCCGGTGTAGCCGGTGTAGTCGAGCCGGCAGTCGGTGCAGGTGCAGGGTCCCGGTGGATAATGCGAGAGATCGGAGTAGAGCTCGAGATCGAGCGCGATGCGCGCCGGTCTCGCCAGGGTTCGCGCCACCGGCAACACCATTTCCTCGAGGAGACCGCACCAGTAGGCGGTATCGGCCGGACACGGAATGCCGGGATGAACGATGCCGCCTCGATCGCGGAAGCGCCGTTCAGGGGCGCAGCGATCGCGAAGCAGCCGCGCATTGTGGAAGTTGAGGGTGATGAAGAGATCGATGCCGAGCGAATCGGCGCGCGCCCGCTTGGCCGCGAGATCGGCGAGGAGAGCGGGGCTCCAGGCGAGATCGACGACTTTGACGAGCCCCGTGTTGAAGGCTGCTCCGGCGAGCGCATTCAAATGATCGGCGGGGAGCGAAGCGTAGAAGTAAGCGCCGCGGATGGGAGATGCGAGGAGGGTCTCGGGTCTTCCCCAGAGAGCCCCGCTAATAAGAAGAGTGAGGGCGACCGAACTCCGGCCGAGCACGTCAAGCGGCAAGCAGCTCGGCCGCACTCTCCACCTCGGACTCACCCTCTGCGTCGCCCTCACCTTCGATATCGTTCCCGTTCTTCGCCTGGATCTCGGTCTCCAACCCGGTCACGGGCCCGGGTTCTTCCTCGGCAACCGGCGATTCTGCGCTCGCGGTGCTCACCAGGGTGAGCCGGGGAAATTCCCCCATGATGGGAGAGAGTGCGCTTTCGCTCTCGACCGAGCGCTGACGTCCGGGGTCGAGGCGCCGAGATCGGGAAAGCGGCCGGCAAGACACCCAACAGAGAAGGGTGGTCGCCGCCGCCGCCAACCACGCCGTCGCCTGCGCTCCGGGAATGGCGAAGAAGCTCACCGAAGCCAGGCAATAGGCGGAGGATACCGCCACCAGAAAACCGGCGGTCGCCTCCGCCCGCAGGCCGCGGCGGATGAGACAGTGATGCAAATGGCCGAGGTCGGGGCGCATGAGCTCGCGGCGGAGGAAGCTCAGAATTCCCGCCGGCCCGTGGCGCAGCGCGCGCGACCGGAAAGCGCGGCGCACGATCGTGGTCGCCACCTCGACGAGCGGCAGTCCCATGAGCAACAATCCCGCCCCGGGGAACACCGGACGCGCCGCCCATTGCCCGAGGTGAACGGTGAGAGCGGCGAGGAGAAAGCCCACATAGAGCGAGCCCGAGTCGCCGAGAAAGATCGTGCCCGGGCGCACATTGTGGCGAAGAAAGGCGAGCAGCGCCCCTGCGAGGGCGGCGCCGACGATGACGACGACGGGAGCCTGAGCGACAAACCCGAGGACGAGCAAGGTCGCGGCGGTGATCCCCCCCACTCCTCCGGCCAGACCGTTGACGCCGTCGATGAGGTTGAAGGCGTTGGTCACCGCCACCATCCAGAGGACGGTGGCGACGAGCGATGCCGCGTCTCCAAGAACGAAAGTCCCGATGAAGGGAATCTGGATGTCCTCGATGCGGAGTCCCGCTCCGACGAGCAGGACGGCCAATCCCACTTCGCCGAGAAGCTTCACCAGCGGCTTGAGTCCGCGGATGTCGTCGACGAAGCCGAGAATCAGGACGGCGGTCGAGGTGAGGACGATCGCCAGATAAGCGTGCTCCGCCTCGGAGTTGACCTCAGGCGCACCGACTCCGAGAGCGACGAGGAGCCCGGCCAAGACTCCGGCGTAGACCGCGATCCCCCCGAGGCGGGGAGTGATCTCCATGTGGACGCGCCGGCGGCTCGGCCGATCCACCGCCCCGAGACGGATGGCGGCGGCCCGCGCCGCAGGCACGAACAGGGAGGCGGCGAGAAGCCCGGAAACGAAGACTGCGGCGAGGTTGGTGATCATACGGCCTGATCCCGGTCATCGTCGCCAGCGCGGAAGATACTTCGAGAGGGTGGGGTGCGGCCCACTCACCGCTAAACCATCGACCGCTTGCGGCACGTTCTCCAACAACGGGTCGACGTCTTGTGCTCACGATCGCCGCTCACTCTGCTGCCGCGTCTCGGAACGGGGCAAACGCGGAGGCCCGCTCGGAGGCACGCCGAATGCTAACGGCGCCAATCCGGGCCAAGCTTCGGCGATCTTCAGATGGGCACTCGATCGGCGAGCTTTCCGAGTCCCGGAATGGACCAGTGCTCGCCGAGAAGCGCCTTGAGCGCCCCCGTGACTCCCATGAGGAGGAGGCTCAAGCCGACGCTCAAGCGGGCAAGGGTGATGACCACGATCCCGATCACCGGGATCGGCCCGAGGGCCCATTCGAAGACGCGAAGGGCCGCTCCCAAGACGACGAGCAGGATGAGAAGGGCGCAACCCTGCCGCCCGTGAAAGCGGGCGAACTCGTCGTCCTGGGCGATAAAATAAGGGAGGAAGCAGAGGAACGGAATGTAGGCCAGTGCACCGAGAATGCGGCTCCGATCGGTGATCGCATCGGACCCCGGCGCGGAGCTCCTCGCACCTGGATCACTCACCTCGCCCGCCCTCCTCGCTCGTCGAAACAGCGGCTCAGGAGGCCGACCACATGTTGGCCTCGAAGTCGCTTCCCGGTGCGCGAAAGACGATCGGCAATCGCGGAGGCAGCACCTCCACCGTCCGCCCGCGCTCGACTCGCACCACCGCGAGCTCCACCGTATCGCCATCGCGAGCTTCGAGGTCGGCAAAGGGTATCGCCGCCTCGACCACCCGATCGACCGCGCACACGGCAGCCGAAGGGATGGGATGGAATGCTCCCACGTCGAAGCGGAGCACGCGTACCGGCCGCTCGGCGCCGGGGCTCCGCTCGAGATCGATCTCGATCCGCGCTCGCTTCGGCCGGGTGATCTCGATCACGAGCACGTTTCCTGCCGATCGCTTGGCGAGGAAACCCTCGGCCAGATCGACGCGCACGAAGAGATGGGACGGATCGAAGCCGTAATGCAGGGAGCGAAGCTCGCACTCGCTCGGGTGCATGGCGCCTCCTCCCTGCCCCGCCTCTACCCGTCCGGCCAGCTTCCATTCGTAGAAGTGGGAGACGAGGCCGTCTATGCGCGGCCGGATGAAACGGACCGGAACCTGCTCGTCGCTGCGCGGCCGCCCGAAACGACCCTTGATCGCGGCGTGGAGCTCCGATGGCGGCGGCTCCCCGATCGCTTCGTAGGCGGCGATCAGGTGGGCGCGAAACAATTGGTCGAAGACGTGGACATGCGGGCTCCAATGGTCGTCTCCGAACCACCAGAACCAGTCCGAGCCCTCGGCGATGTGGAGGTGCCGCCGCGCCGCTTCGACCGCCGGATCTCCGGGCGCGCGGTCGCGAGCCGCCGTCGCGATCATTGCTCGGGCCTGGGCGAGGAGCTCCCAAGCGGCGTTGTCCTCCGGATGACCGATCCAGATGGCGAAGTTGTGCTGGATCCAGGAGCCGGCGAAGAGTCGCTCGATGCGTTCGACCGGAGGATGGCGTTCGAGATACTCGGAGACGGTGACCATCTCGATCTGCGGATGCTGATCGAGGAGCCCGTAGAGCTCGCGCAAGAAGGGGACGCCGTCCTCCGGGTAATACTCCCAGCAGTTCTCGCCGTCGAGAATCACCGCGACAAGCGGCGGTGCGCCGCCGGATGCCGTCTCGTGCGCGGCTGGATTGGCAGCGTCCTTACCCGCGTGTCTCCGCCCCTCCCCCGTCGCGGCCAGCACCTGGGCGGCGAAGTCCCGCGCCGCCTCCTTCGGATCCCAGTTCTGGTAATTGAATCCGATGAGATCGGAGATTCGCTTGTTGCGAAAGATGATCGCCACCTCTTCGCCGCCCGAGCCGACTCGGTAGGCCTGGCAGGGATTCGGCGCGCCGCGCGCGAGCCGCGAGTGAGCGAGAACCTCCTCATCGGAGGCCACCCAACGCAGCCCCAGGCCTCCGAGCCGCCGCACCGCCGCGTCCGAGACTCCGCCCTCCGGCGGCCACATCCCCGCCGGACGGGAGCCGAAAACCGCTTGATGGCGTTCGAGCGCCCCGAGAACCTGGGCGTCGAAATCCTCCGGGAACTGGATGTGAACGCTTGGCAGTCGAACATCCGGCATCGCCTCCCGGGCGCAATCCGAATCGAGGAGAAGCGGCAGGATGGGATGGAAGACCGGGCTCGTCGAGAGCTCGATCTTCCCCGCCGCGCTCAGCCGGCGATAGAGAGGCACGATCCCGCGCAGGATCTCGAGCTGCCGGTCGAGAACGAGGCGCTTGTCCTCCTCGGTGAAGTTCCGCCCCTTGTCGGCGAGCGCCTCGAGCCCGGGAGTGCTCATCAGAGTCGGATCGATCCAAGAAAGATTGAAGAGCACGATGAGGTCACGGAGCTCCGCATCGGAGAAGAGCAGCCCCCCGCCCGCCTTGCGGTTCTTGTGCCGGCGATGGAGCTCCGCGTAGCGAGGATAACGGCCGATCATCGTCGTCTGGTTGGCGGAAAAGAAGTTCTCTTCGACGAATCGGCGCTCGGCGGGATCGAGCCCGGCGGGTCCGCGGCGGCTGAGCTCGAAATAGTGATCACTCTTGCGGCCGGTCACATAGTCATCGAGCTGCTCGATCAGACTGGGAACGACGTTGATGGTGACGCGCACGCGGGAGAACGGCTCGACCGCGGCCGCCATGTCGAAGTAATCCTTCGTCCCGTGCAGCCGCACCCACGGGAGCTGGAATTGCCCGGTCTGCGGATTCTCGTAGTGTGGCTGATGCATGTGCCACACCAGGGCGAGACAGACCTTGGCTTCAGCGACCTCCGGCATTCCCCTCGATTCGGGCCGCTCGGGGCGCGATCTCAGGCGTTCCCCGGCGGCTAGGGAGCCGCCTCCATCGATCGGCGGGTGAGCTCGGCAAGCCGGAGCTTGGCGTCGCTCGCCACCGCATCCTTGGGGAAAGTCTTGACCAGCTCATCGTAGAGAACGCGGGCGCGCTCCAAATCTCCGGCGCGCTCTCGAGAGCGGGCGGCGGAGAGGAGGTCGCTCGCGGCGAGCGGCCCCGGCCTTTCGTCGCGCTTCTCGGCGCGCTTGACCTCGTCGCGTGCCAGCGCCTCGTAGGCTTCGGCCGCCGGTGCGAACTGACCGGCGTCCTCGAGCGCCACCGCCAGCCCGCGACGAGCCGAGTCGCGCAACACCTGGTCGTGTTTCTCGCGATCGAGGAATGCGCGATAGCCGGCGATCGCGCCCTCGTAATCGCCGGTCGCAAGCTGGGCGTCGGCGCGCACGAGCTGCGCGATGCGTGCGCTCCGGGTTCCTGGCGAGCGCTCGATCACCTGAGCGGCGATCTGGGCCGCCTCCGCCGGGTTATTGGCCCAGAGCTGAGCCTGGGCCTGAGCCAGGAGCTCGGAGGCGCCGAGCTCGGCTTTCTCGCGGGAGCTCCGAATATAGAGACCGAGGAGAATGACGACCACCACCGCCCCGGCCCCGATCAACAGCCGCTGCCAGTTCTCCTCGGCATAGGCCTCGATGCGGGTGGTCCAGACGAGGAGGGGATCCTCTCGGATCTGGCGTTTGCTCAGGCGCTTCTCGACCACGTGGACTCCATGAGGTGATCACGACCCGCCGGCCGCCGGCGCGCATGCGGGGCATATCCCTCCCGGCGCCGAATTGCGGGACGGAAGAGCGTAACATCGATCATCATCGGCGGCAACGGCTTGCGGATGCGAGCAGCGGAGGCAGAAGGACCCGCCACAGTCCGGGCACCGGGTGAGACATTTCCCGCAGAGCCAGTGACCTCGGTCGCACGCCTGGAGGTGGCCGGCTGGGTGAAGCTTGATCCCGCAGGCCTGACAGGCGAGCCCGAGAATCTCGCCGCTCGATAGATCGATCTCGCCGTTGATCTCGCCGTCCCCCACCGCCAGCGGACACACCGGAACCCACATCTCCTCGAGACCGAGGAGGCTCACGATCACTCGCGGGGCGAAGAGCCGGATCTCGCGATCGACGCGCTCCACCCATTCCACCTTGCAGCCGGTGGCGGCGATCGCCGGCTTGGCGCCCCCGCCTTCGCGGCGGGTCTTCTCCTCGGCGATGAGCGCCAGGTAGAACTCGCGCAACCGCTCAGTTTCGGTCTGGAGCTCGCGCTCCGCGCGTTGGGTGAAGCGGGCGACGTTCGCAGCGGTTCGCCGCTCGAGCTCGGCGACCGCGGCCTGGAGCGCCGCCGCGACATCGACCGCCGGCGCCGGCACAATCCCCGGCTCCGGCGCATCGCTCAGATTCCGGTCGCGGAAGAACTCGCGTCCGTCCTCGGCGCGCCCGGAGGTCGGGTTGACGACAATCGAGCGGATCTCATCGAACCCCTCGAAGGCGCGATAGGCGATGCGAAAGGTGAAGAGAAGCCGCCGGCGATAGACCGGTGGGTTGAGAAGGGTTGACGCGAGGGGGCCGTCCGCCGGCAGCCAGTCCCGAGGCTCTCGCGTTCGATCCGGCTGGAGATAACGAAGGCTGACAAAGCCGCCTCGGCGGGCCAGGCGGAGGATGCGATCGAAGAGCGCATTCCCCGGCACCATGAGCCGGGCTCCGGGATGCTCGCTGAGATCCTGCACCCGAAAGGCGAGCTCGACCTCCTTCGCTCCCAGCCGGCGGGCGAGAGTCTGTGGCAGCTCCGCGGTGAACGGACCGTGCGGAGGCCCGGTGATCCTGGCCCCGTGGTGGCGCAAGAAATCGCGGACGAATCGCTCGCGCTCGCCCGCTCGCCCGGCGGACATCAGGAGGTCCCCTGCCGCAGCCGCTCGAAGATGAGGCGATCGAGCTCACGAATGTGCTCATAGCGCTCGCGAGCGACGGCCAGCTCCTCCCCGAGCTTGCGGAAACCGCGCTCGATCTCGACTTCGTCATCCGACGATGCCCAGAGCTTGAACACGGTGTCCTCGAGCGCCGGCGACTCGGGGTAATTGCCCAGGATCAGGTCGAGCTCACCGACCACGAGCTCGAACATGTTGAGCTTCTTCCACAAGAGATCGAGGACAAAAGCCTCGACCGTGCCGCTCGCCGAATAATTGTGGATGAAGACATCCCGCTCCTGACCGAGCCGATGCACCCGCCCGATGCGCTGCTCGAGCTTCATCGGGTTCCAGGGCAGATCGAAGTTGACCACCCGCCGGCAGAACTGGAGATTGCGGCCCTCGCCGCCGGCATCGGTCGACACCTTCACCCGGGCCCGGTCGCGGAAGCACCTCACCGCCTCCTCGCGCTCGTCCTGGGTCAAACCTCCATGGAAGGTGCTCACCGGAATGCCGCGGCCGATCAGGGCTTCGGCGACATAGCGCAGCGTTCCTCGGAACTGGGTGAAGACGAGGATCTTCTCCTCGCCGACTGCACCGGTGAGGGCGAGGAGCTGCGCGAGCTTGCTCGACGCATCCACCGTCCGCGCCTGCTCGGCCAGAGCGCGCGCCGTACGGCCGTGATGAGATCCCGGCCAGCGCGCCCCGAGCTTCTCGAGCGTATGCACCGCCGCCCGCGGCGAGCTCCCGATCTCCTTCTGCAGAACCTGGAGCGCCAGGTGCCATCCGGACGTGGGCCCGCGCAGCTCGGGATCGCGGTGGAGGGTGCGCACGAAGGCGGTGACCTCGGCATAGAGGGTGGTCTCACCGGCGGTGGGCTCGATGACTTCGGTCTCGGCGGTGCGCGAGGGAAAGGGGATCGCGGTGTCCTGGCGGCGGGTGCGCACCATCACCCGGGAGAGCCGGCGCGAAAGCTCGGCGGTATTGCGCGGAATCCGCCGATCGCCGCGGGCGACGAAGGTGCGGCGGAAGGACTGGAAAGTGCCGAGAGATCCCGGGCAGAGGAGAGTCACC
>JBIOUT010000383.1:0-14000 GCA_044867365.1 Candidatus Eiseniibacteriota bacterium
CCTTCGCTTCTGCGCCACGCTCGACTGGAGTCGGTTCTTCGAGCGAGTGAGCTTGGTCGAGCAAGTGTTCCAGCACGATCCGGCCGGCGTCTACCCGCGGATGGACTTCGAGACTCGCAACCGCTACCGGCAGGCGCTCGAGCAGCTTGCCGAGAAGAGCGGCGAAGGTCAGGTGAAGGCGGCGCTGCGCAGCATCGAGAGCGCAAGGCAAGCGGTGGAGCAAGGGGCCGACGCTCGCGCCACCCATGTCGGCTATCACCTGATCGGAAAGGGGCGGCCCGACCTCGAAGCGGATCTGGCGTTCGAGCCGACGCTCAAGCAACGGGTCCGGCGGCTGCTCTTCGCCCACGCCACGCTCTTCTATATCGGCGCGATCGTGCTCCTGAGCGGCGGACTGGTGGGGGTCGCGATCGCCAGGGAGAAAATGCATCCGATCCTGATCCTCCTCCTCACCGTGCTGCCGGCAAGCGAGCTGGCGATCGGGATCGTCCAGAAGCTGGTGGTGCGCCTCGCCCCGCCCCGCCGCCTGCCGCGCATGGATCTCAAAGACGGCGTCCCCGCCGAGGGACGGACGATGATCGTCATCCCTACCCTCCTCGACAGCATGGAAGGGGTAGAGGCGTTGCTCGAGCACCTGGAAGTACAGGCTTTCGGCAACTCCGACCCGAACATCCATTGCGCGATTCTGAGCGACTTCCCCGATGCCCAGCAGCCGGAGCTCCCGGACGAAGAGGAGCTCGTGACCGCCGCTCGTATCGGTATCGAGCGCCTGAACGAACGCCATGGCAAGGGCCAGAACGACCGCTTCTATTTCTTCCACCGCTCCCGCTGCTGGAATCCTCTCGAGGGTTGCTGGATGGGCTGGGAGCGAAAGCGCGGCAAGCTCGAAGAGTTCAATCGCCTGCTGCGCGGCGCCACCGATACGAGCTTCACCGTCAAAGTGGGGGACTTGATGGTGCTACCCCAAATCAGGTTCGTCATCACCCTCGACACCGACACCCAGCTCCCACGCGATGCCGCCAAGCAGCTGATCGGGATCGCGCTGCACCCGCTCAATCGGCCGATTTACGACCCCCCTGAGCGCCGGGTGACCGAGGGCTACAGCATATTGCAACCACGGGTGAGTGTGACCATGTCGAGCGCCGGCGGATCCCTCTTCGCCCGGGTGTATGCCGGGCACACCGGGGTGGATCCGTATACGACCGCGGTCTCGGATACGTATCAAGACTTGTTCGGAGAGGGCATCTACACCGGCAAGGGACTCTACGATGTGGATGCGTTCTTGATCGCGCTCGCCGATCGCATCCCCGAGAACACCATCCTCTCCCATGACCTACTCGAAGGCCTTTATGCCCGCACCGCGCTCGTCAGCGACGTCGAAGTCGTCGACGAATATCCATCCAGTATCTTGGCTCATGCCCGGCGCCAGCACCGCTGGGTGCGCGGCGATTGGCAGATCCTGCGCTGGCTCTTGCCCATCGTGCCCACCCGTCGCGAATACGAACGCAATCGCCTGCCGCTCATCTCGCGCTGGAAGATCTTCGACAACCTGCGCCGGAGCCTGGTGGCGCCGGCGATGGTGGTGCTCCTGGCCAACGCCTGGACCATCCTCCCCGGGCCTCCGCTGGCCTGGACGCTCGCGGCTCTGCTCGTTCTCTCCTCGCCTCTCTACCCGCTGATCCCGCGCCTCGTGCGCGGTCCCGTGCCCCAGCAACCGCTCGGAGTCTTCTGGCGCGAGCTCTGCGAGGACATCGGGCTCGCCGGCGCCCAGGTTCTCGTCACCACCACTTTCCTCGTCTATCAGGCGTGTCGGACGCTGGATGCAATCGGCATCACCCTGATTCGGCTCCTGGTCACCCGCCGGCGGCTCCTCGAATGGGAAACCGCCGCGCAGACGAGCGCATGGGCGGCGGGTTTGCGCGGCGGAGGCGCTTTCCGTCGCTTCACGATCGAGGTCGGCGAGAGCACGCTCTTCTCGCTGGCGCTCTTGATCTGGATCAGCATCGCGCGGCCGACCGCCTTGCCGGTCGCTCTCCCCTTCCTCCTCCTCTGGCTGAGCGCGCCGGCGATCGCCTATCGGTTGAGCCGCGCCGCCGAGATACCGCCGCTCGTCCTGAGCACACCGGACCGCCGTTTCCTGCGCCGGATCGCCCGCAAGACATGGGGTTACTTCGAGGACCTGGTCGGAGCCGCCGACCGCGGGCTCCCGCCCGACAACTTCCAGGAGGCCCCGGTCCGCGCGGTGGCCCATCGGACGTCACCGACCAATATCGGCTTGGGACTCGTTGCAACCCTCGCCGCTCACGATCTGGGTTTCATCACCGCCTCCGAGCTCGCCGAGCGCATCGCCCGGACCCTGACCAGCATGGAGTCGCTCGAACGCTACGAGGGGCACCTCCTCAACTGGTATGACACCACCAAGCTCGCGCCTCTTGTCCCTCGTTATGTCTCCACGGTGGATAGCGGCAACCTGGCCGCATCTCTCATCATCCTCGGCTTCGGACTTCGCCGTCTGGCCGACGCCGAGGAGGATCTCGCCGCCCGCATCGAGGGAATCCGAGATCTCGCCGGGGTGGTCGAGTCGAGCGTGCCGGCGAAGGACCGCCGTCCGGAGGCCGAGACCCTTCGTACGCGCTTGCGGGCCGTCCACTCTCTGCTGAGCGCCGAGGTTCCCGCGGCGGAGAAGCTCGCTCGGCTTGGCGCCTTCGCCGCTGAGCTCGAGGGCGCGGTAGCCGCGCTCGAGCCGGGGAAAGAAGCGGTCGACAAGCACGACGCGGACGTAGCGGCGGCGGCGCACAGTGATGCCTACCTCTGGGGAATGAAGCTCGCCGCCGCCATGGTAGCGAGCGAAGCGGGCGAGGAGCGCAGGGCGGTCAGAGCGCGACTCGCCGGCCTGGCCGAGCGCGCGCTCACTTTCGTCGACGAAATGAACTTCAGGTTTCTCTACGACCCGCAGCGGCAGCTCTTCGCCATCGGCTATCGCCTGGCGGATGCGGAAGGCCCCGGGAGACTCGACTCGTCCTACTACGATCTCCTGGCTTCCGAAGCACGCGTGGCCAGCTTCATCGCCATCGCCAAGAACGACGCACCCCGGTCGCACTGGTTCCAGTTGAGCCGCTCGCTGGTGAACGTGAATGGGATACCCACTCTCGTTTCCTGGGGAGCTTCGATGTTCGAGTACTTGATGCCGCTCCTTTTCATGCGCTCCTATCCGGGGACCATCCTCGACCAGAGCTCGAAGAGCGCGCTCAAGCGCCAGATCGAATACGGGCGCAAGAACCGGGTGCCATGGGGATTGTCGGAGTCGGCATACAGCCTGGTCGATCGCAACGGCAACTATCAGTACCGCTCATTCGGGGTGCCCGGGATCGGGCTCAAACGCGGCCTGGCGGATGATCTGGTGGTCGCGCCCTACGCCACCGCCCTCGCCGCGCTCCTCGATCCGGAAGCGGCGGTACGCAACTTCGAGCACCTGCGGCGAGTCGGGCTCTGGGTCGATACGGATTCTACGAGGCGGTCGATTTCACCGCTCCCCGAAGCTATGAAACAACGGAAGCGGGCGGGAGCCGGGCGGGAAGGGACGGGGTCGTCGTCAAAGCCTTCTTCGCCCACCACCAGGGAATGACCATCGTCTCACTCGCCAACGCGCTTCTCGGATCACCGATCGTCGAGCGCTTCCACCACGACCCGCGAGTGCAGTCGACCGAGACTCTGCTGCAAGAGCGTCTGCCGCGACAGGCTCCCATCACTCAGCCACGGCCGGCCGAGGCGACGCGGGTGGCGCCGCCGGCCCCGCCCGCCGCTCCTCGCCGCTTCCGCTCGCCGCATACGCTCTATCCGCAATCGCACTTCCTGTCCAACGGCAACTACACGGTCCTGGTCACCAATGCCGGTGGCGGAGCGTCGTTCCACCAGGGCCGAGCCCTGACCCGCTGGCGGGAGGATCGGACCCGCGACTACGGCAGTCAGTTCATCTATCTCCGCGACGTGCGGAGCGGGCTCAACTGGTCGGCCGCCTATCAGCCGATTTGCCGCGAGCCCGAGCAGTACCTCGCCACCTATCTACTGGACAAGGCGATCTTCCAGCGCCGAGACGACGACATCGAGAGCCAGCTCGAGATCGCAGTCTCTCCCGAGGAAGACATGGAAGTTCGCCGCCTGTCGCTCACCAATCACAGCGACCGCACCCGCGAGATCGAGGTCACGAGCTATGTCGAGCTGGCAATGGCGCCGGCGGCGGAAGATCTGGCTCATCCCGTCTTCCTCAAGCTCTTTCTCGAGACCGAATACCTGGCGCCGCATGCGGCGTTGCTTTGCGGCCGGCGCCCGCGGTCGGGCGATGAGCCGCCGATCTGGTCGGTGCACGTGTTGAGTCTCGAGGGACGCATGCAGGGCTCGGTCGAGTGGGAGACCGACCGCAGCCGATTCCTCGGCCGCGGGCGAGATATCGACCGGCCGGCGGCGCTCGAAGGATCGCCGCTTTCGGGGACGACCGGCGCGGTTCTCGATCCGATCGCCAGCTTGCGGCTCAGGGTGCGGCTCATGCCGGGGGGATTCGTCCGCATGGCCTTCTCGACCGGCGCTGCGCCGAGCCGAGAGGCCGCGGTCGTTCTCGCCGAGCGCTACCATGACCCCGCCGCCGCCGCTCGCACCCTGGCCCTCGCCTTCACCCACTCGCAGATCGAGAGGCAGCACCTGGGGATCACCGCCGAGGAAGCACAGCTTTATCTCGCCCTCGCCTCGCGGGTCCTCGGTGTCGACGATTCCCTGCGCGCCGCTCCGGAAGAGTTGATGCGCAATGCGCTGGGTCAGCCGAGTCTGTGGGGCCATGGGATCTCCGGCGACCTGCCCATTCTGCTCGTGGTCGTGGTCGAAGAAGATGATCTTCCGCTCGTGCAGCAAACGCTCAAAGCGCAGGAGTTCTGGCGCCTCAAGGGTCTGCGCGCCGATCTCGCCATCCTCAACCAGCATCCGACCGACTATCGCGACGAGATGCATCAACAGTTGACCACGCTTCTCGAGAACGGCCCATGGGCGGCGTGGAGAAACCGCCCGGGCGGCGTTTTCCTGCTCCGCGCCGATATGATGGCCGAGGCCGACTGCACCCTGCTGCGGGCGGCGGCGCGGGCCGTTCTGAGCGGCGACCGCGGTGAGCTTTCGGAACAGCTCCGCCGCCACGCCCCCGAGCCCCGCTGGCCGGACGAGCTCCCATTCCCCAAACCGCGACCGCCGTCACGCGATGAAGCGCCGGTGATTACGGCGGAGAGCATGGCCGGAGCGCCCGAGCCCGAGGTGCCGCCCCTGGCTCTCGCCAACGATCTCGGCGGCTTCGCCCGCGGCGGACAGGAGTACGTGATCACCCTTCCCGGAGATCGCGAGACGCCTCTCCCCTGGAGTCACGTCATCGCCAATCCAGAGTTCGGCACGCTTATCACCGCGTCGGGAGCGGCCTTCACCTGGTCGGAGAACAGCCGCGAGAACCGGTTGACGCTCTTCGACCCCGACCCGGTGACCGAGCGCACGAGCGAGGCCCTATTCATTCGAGATGACGAGACCGGCGAGTCCTGGGGAGCGACGCCGGGACCGCTCAAGCGCGACCCGCGCGCCGGGAGATGGCTCGTCCGGTTCGCCGCCGGCATCGCCCACTTCGCTCATTCGACGCGGGGTATTGCACAAGGGCTTGCGGTCTTCGTCCATAACGACGAGCCGATCAAGTTCTCGGTCTTGAGCTTGACCAATCATTCGCCTCGCCCCCGCCGCTTGAGCCTCTTTGCCTACCACGAGTGGTCTCTCAGCCCGCCGCGATTCGACCAACAGCGACACGTGGTCACCGAGTTCGATCCCGAGACCGGGGCGATACTCGCCCGCAATCCCTACAACCAGGCCTTTCCCGGACGCATCGCCTTTGTCGCGGCGAGCGAGGCGCCGGCCACCTTCACCGGAAGCCGGCTCGAGTTCCTGGGACGCAACGGAAGCACCGGCCGACCGGCGGCTCTCGGGCGCGTCGCTCTCTCCAATCGGGTGGGCCCGGGGCTCGACCCTTGCGCCGCGTTGCAGCTCAAGATCGAGCTCGCTCCCGGAGAGACCCGTCGCGTCGCCTTCCTCCTCGGCCAGGGGCGCGATCGCCATCACGCCCAAGATCTCTTGCGCCGCAACGCGAGCCTGGAGGCGGCGCGGGTCGCGAGCGAAGCGTCCCTTGCCCGCTGGGACGACATCCTGGAGCACATCCAGGTCGATACTCCCGACGACTCCTTCGGCATGATCGTCAACCGCTGGGCCCTCTATCAGACTCTCGCCTGCCGGCTGTGGGCCCGAACCGGCTTTTATCAACCGGGCGGAGCCTATGGCTTCCGTGACCAGCTGCAAGATGTGATGGCCATCGTCCTCTCCCAGCCTGCGATCTGCCGGGAACATTTGCTGCGCGCAGCCGGCCGGCAGTTCATCGAGGGCGATGTCCAGCACTGGTGGCATCCGGGAGGTGGCGGGATCCGCACTCGCTGCTCCGA
This sequence comes from Candidatus Eiseniibacteriota bacterium, assembly GCA_044867365.1. Classification (GTDB taxonomy): domain Bacteria; phylum Eisenbacteria; class RBG-16-71-46; order CAVPCR01; family CAVPCR01; genus JBIOUT01. The sequence goes on from JBIOUT010000383.1 coordinate 6,507, forward strand.
CGACCTGGTCTGGCTCCCCTACGCCGTTGCTCATTACATCGAGGTCACCGGCGACACCCGGATCCTCGATGTCGAGGTGCCGTTCTTGTCCGCGCCGCCGCTCAAGCCGGAAGAGATGGAGTGCTACGACACCCCGGCGGTCTCCGACACGGTGGGCTCGCTTTACGAGCACTGCGTGCGGGCTATCGATCGCGCCCTCACCGTCGGTCCACATGGTTTGCCGCTCATCGGATCCGGGGACTGGAACGACGGATTCAATCGCGTGGGCCATCAGGGGCGAGGGGAGAGCACCTGGCTCGCCTGGTTCCTCCACGCCGTCCTCCTGCGATTCGCACCCATCTGCGAAACCAAGCGGGACGGGACTCGGGCGATTCGTTATCGCAACGAAGCCGCTCGGATGGCTCAGGTCATCGAGCTCGCCTGGGATGGAGAATGGTACGTGAGAGGCTACTACGACGACGGCACCCCGCTCGGATCGGCCCTCAACGACGAATGCAAGATCGACGCCATCGCGCAATCCTGGGCGGTGCTTTCCGGGGCCGCTCCATTCGGGCGGGCGGAGCGGGCGATGGACGCGGTACGCGCCCACCTCATCCAGCGTGGGTCACGCGTGTCGCTCCTTCTCACTCCGCCGTTCAACACGAGCGTCCAGGACCCCGGCTACATCAAGGGCTACATCCCCGGAACCCGGGAAAACGGCGGCCAGTACACCCATGCCGCCATCTGGACGGCGATGGCCGTTGCCGAGCTGGGGAGCGCCGACGAGGCGGTAGAGCTCTTCCATATGCTGAACCCGATCAGCCATTCGCGAACCCCGGCCGATGCGCAGCGATACAAAGTGGAACCCTATGTCGTCGCCGCCGATGTCTACGCGCATCCGCAACATCCGGGCCGCGGCGGTTGGACCTGGTACACCGGGTCGGCCGGTTGGCTCTATCGTTTCGGGATCGAGACCATTCTCGGGCTCCGGCGCCGTGGTCCATCGCTCTCGATCTCTCCTTGCATCCCCAGCGTATGGCCCAGCTTCTCGGCCGCCTTGCGCTCGGGGTCGAGCCAATACGAAATCCGGGTGCTCAACCCCAGCCGCCATTGCCGGGGAGTCGCCGAAGCGACCTTTGACGGGAAGTCGATCGATCCCGATCGGATTCCGTTAGTTGACGACGGCAGGAACCATCTGGTCGTCGTGCGACTGGGACCTCGGGAGGAGGCCGGTGAGCCGGGGCGAAGCGAAGTGGACCAGGCGGTGGGCGGTTAGACGTGATCGGGGCGATCTCCGCCGGCGGTCGCCCGAGGCGGATGACGCAACACTTCACGCAGTCGAACGAGATCGACCGGTTTCACCAGGTGAGCGTCGAATCCGGCCTCCTGCGCCCGCTGCCGATCTTCGGGAGCGCCATATCCGGTGAGCGCGACGAGCACGATCGACTGGCCGAGCGCTTCCCGCAACCGCGACGCCACCTGATAGCCGTCGAGGCGCGGGAGGCCCACATCCACCAGGGCGACATCGGGGCGCTCGGCCAAGACTCGCGCCAGTCCAGTCGGCCCGTCCTCGGCCACGTCTACGGCATTACCATCCAGCTCGAGGAGCTCGCGCAGGGTCTCGCGAGTATCCTGGCTGTCCTCGACAACCAGGATCCGGAGCGCGGGGCGGATGGCGACGGTCGGGGCGGCGGCCTCGACCAACGGGACTCGGAGAGCGATCATTTGCTGGGCAATCGGCTGGTCGAGAAGCGGCAGATGAATGACGAACTCGCTGCCGAGTCCCGGCCCGGCACTGAAGGCCTGCACCCGTCCGCGATGATGCTCGACGAGGCTGCGCACCAGGGTGAGTCCGATGCCCAGACCACCCTGCGACCGGTCGAGCGAGCGATCGGCCTGAGTAAAGAGGTCGAACACATGCGGGAGCATCTCCGGATCGATTCCGGCCCCGTTGTCGCGCACCCGGAGCACCACCTCGCCGCCGTCCCGCTCGCTGCTGAGCCAGATGGTCCCCTCTTCCGGCGTGTATTTGGAAGCGTTGTTGAGAAGATTCGAGATCACCTGCACGATCCGCAATGGATCGGCGTCCAGCCAAAGCGACTGTCCGCTGAACGAGAGCTTGAGCTCTTGTCTGCGGTTCTCGATCCAGGGCATGCTGGTCTCGACCGCCTGCCGGACCAGGTTGTCGAACTCCACCGGTTCGCGCTTGAGCTCCACCTTCCCGCGGGTGATGCGGGAGACGTCGACCAGATCGTCGATGAGACGGACCAGGTGTTTCATCTGCCGCAGCACCGTCTCGTGAATCGATTCCAGGCCTCCGTCATCGTCCAGACGCTGCCGCATGATCTCGAACGAGGTCATGATCGGCGCCAGCGGATTGCGCAGCTCATGGGCGAGCATGGCCAGGAACTCGTCCTTCCGCCGGTCGGCCAGCTGCACTTGACGGAAGAGGTGGGCGTTGTCAATGGCGAAGGCCGCTAGGCGCGCCAGATCCTTGGCCAGGTTGAGATCGGAGAGCCCGAAGTGGCGATCGGACTCGCCCGAAAAGAAGCTGATCGCCCCCAGGCGCCGGCCGCGGGCGACGAACGGCACGGTCAACGCCGATTTGATTCCCAACTCCCGCAGCATCGCCAGGTGCTGATCGTCCTGGGCGATCGAGACCAGGAATGCATCGGAGACATGGGCGAAGAGCTCCTCCTGTCCGGTCCGCATCACCCGCGGGGGGCCGTGCGGAGCGTCGCGGCTCGGCGGATAACGGCGATACATCTCCTCGAGGAGGAGCTGTTTCTCGGGATCCCGGTGAATCGTGGCCAGCCGCCGCAACGGTCCTGAATGCGGATCCTTGTCATCGACGAGGTCGACGGCACAGGCATCTCCCATCTTGGGAACCGCGAGCTTGGCCACCGTGGCGAGACTGTGCTCGTAGTCGAGCGACTCGCTGAGGAGGGTGCTGGCGCCGAGGAGGAAGGTCAGGTTCTGCTGGTCCCGGCGGAGGGTCTCGTAGGCGTTGGTGAGCTGGCGCTGCTGGTTGGCGAGCTTGCGATGCAAGTTCTCGAGCTGATCATTGGCCTGCCGGACCTCCTCGGTCTTGACCCGCGCCGCCTCGCGCTGCGCCGTCAACTCGAGCTGGAGAAAACGCGCCTCGGCGAAGGCGCGCTCGGCGCGTGCGCGCGAGCTACGCAGCGAAGTGATGATCAAGCAGATGAGGACGCTGACCCCGCCGGAGACGAGAACCTGACCGATCTCGGAGGATTGTCTCCCCCCGCCATTCATCAGCAGGAGCGCGGCGCCGAGGGTACCGAGAACGGTCGACAGGAGGCCGGGCCCGGTGCCGCCGTACCAGGCGCTGACCGCGACCGCCCCCAGAAAGAAGACCGCCGGCATCGGACGAACGAGCGGCCGCATTGCCAGCGACAGCCCTAGCGCTACCCCACACAAAAGAAGCGCGAACTGATAACGCCGGCGCGCACCTCGTCCCCTGTCGATCGTCTCCTTCCCCTCAGCAAGCGGAGTTGCTGGAGGATCGGATTCCGGGAAGTTTTGTTGGAGTCTCCTCATCCGGTTCTAGGCGTGACGATATCCCGAGTCGACCATAGGCTAGGCCTTTGACGCAAGAAGCGGGCCCGGAAAATTACGGGTGTCATAATTGTAAACTGTTTCCTTATCATAGATTAGACCTAAGACTGGATGAATACTGGACTGGGATCCGTGTCCGCATCCCGGAACAGGGCAGTTTTTCCAATACGCTCCCAATCTTGTAAGTCTTACAAGAACCCGCGCCCCCAACCGCCTCAAAGGTGGGGGCGGAGTGGTACACACCGGGCCTCCACGGCCGCGGTACACTGGACGGGCTCGAAAGCGAGTCCCGATGAAGCCCGCACCACTGCGCTCCACTCAAGAGCAGGACTGGTTCAACGCCTTGAGCAAGGTGCTCGATGTCGGCGTCGCCTTCCTCGATTCCAATCTCGAGATCGATTTCGCCAACCGGCAGGCCAACGATCTCCTGGGAAGCGCAAGCGACAACCTGGAAAAGAGCCGCGTCCAATGGGCGGCGATCGTCCCGCAGATCGACCGGCAGATCTTGCCGCGAGCGGGGATCCAACCGGGACGAGTGACCACCGACATCGAGCTCAAGGTCGACGACGAGCCTCGGCCCCTTCGTCTCGATATCTATCGCCTCGATGATGAGGATTGCGAAGGCTATCTCGCGCTCATTCGCGATCGGCGTTCGATCGAGGTTCTCGAGCAGAGCTTTCGCCTGGCCAGCCAGATGAAGGCGCTCACCCACCTCCATCGAGCCACGGCGCACGATTTGCGAGCGGCGCTCAACACCATCGTCCTCAATCTGGAGCTCCTCCGGGTCTCGGTCGAATCGGAGGCCCAGGACCGGCGGGCTGCCCTCGGCCGGGCTCTGAGCGCCATCCAGGAGGCGACTCGACGGGTGACCCAGATCTTCGACGTCTACGCCATGCGCGTCTCCGCCCACGCAGCCACGGTCGAGCGCTTCGATCTCCGAGAGATCGTTCACGACCTTGAAATGCTGGTCCTCGCCCAGGTGAAGCAGCAGCAGGTGAGCCTTATCATCCGGGTTTCCCCGACCGAGGTTCGGTTCGAAGGCCACCGCCATGATCTGCGCCAGGCGCTCCTCAACCTCTTGATCAACGCCCTCGAGGCGATGCCCGAGGGCGGCCGGATCGAGATCGAGATGGAGGCGGGAGAGAACGAAGTGCGGATCGATATCCGCGACAGCGGCCCGGGGATTCTTCCGAGGTTGAAGGATCGAATGTTCCGCCTCTATACCACCTCGAAGGCGGAGGGAAGCGGGATCGGTCTCTACGTGACCAAATCGATCATCGAGTCCCACGGCGGGAAGATCCAGCTGAAGAGCGAGCCCGGGCAGGGAGCGTGTTTCAGCGTCTCCCTGCCGCGCAGGCCGCTTACCCCCGCCGACTGATCGCGAATCGGAACCGCCTCTCCGCCTCCCATCCGGGATCCAAGGCATGGAAGTTGCTCCTTACTTTCGTATCCGGCGCACTGCCTCACCCTAAGTCCTGATTTTTCGGGCCGGAAGGTCGCCGTGCGATGGAGAAGCCACGGCGCGGACTGGAGTTTCTTGCATGGAGTTCAGGCTCTTAGGGGCCATCATCCTCGCCCTCGGCATCCTCGGGCTCATCTATGGCGGCTTCTCCTATACGAAGGAGAGGCACGACGTCGATATCGGCCCGCTCGACTTCCATGTCGAAGAGAAGGAGCGGGTGAACATACCGACCTGGGCGGGGACGGCGGCGGTGATCGTCGGCGCAGTCATGATCGCCATGGGCGCCAGGCCCGTGGGCGGCGGGTCGCGATAGAGCCCTCGCCGCTCACCGGCGCCGCTCATCGGAGCAATGGAGGCTCCGGAATGATTCGACCCCAGCTCAAGGAGTAGGGAGATGCTTTACTGGGCGGCGGTCTTTTTCATCATCGCGCTGGTCGCCGCGGTCTTCGGTTTCGGCGGGATAGCCGCGGCCTCCGCCGGCATGGCTAAGATCTTGTTCTTCATCTTTCTCGTTCTGACGCTCGTCTCCCTCATCGGTCACGCTCTTCGCAGGCGACCCCCGGTTTGATGACGCCCGCGCACAGTGGTTCTCATCACTCGCGAACGCCGGCGATCGTGCCTGTGCTTTTGCTGATCCTTGACACACGCCGGAAGGCTGTTGTCTCATTGTTCCAGGCGACCCACCACGGTAACGACACAAGTCCTCGCCGCACGACTCAGGCAGCTAGCAACGGTCAGTACCATGACTACACAAGCACCAAGTCGGATGAGACCGAGCAGGCGGGATGAGATCGAGCCTGAGCTCGAGTCCCCGCCCGAGGAGAGCCTCGTGGAGGAGCTTTCGGACGCTCCAGGCGACACCGCGCCGGCCATCAAGACGTCGAAACCCAGCGCCCTTTTGATCGATGACGACGTCGAGTCCTTGAAGGCCCTCGCCCAACTGGTGAAGCGCGAGGGCTTCAATGTCGCCACCGCGACCACTCTCAAGGAGGCGCGCGCGAGCATCGCCGAAGCCCCCGTCGACCTGGTGCTCCTCGATCTCATGCTTCCGGACGGAACCGGCACCGATTTCGTCAAAGAGCTCCAGGAACAGGACCTCGAGCAACCGAATGCGTCACGGACCGAGGTCGTCCTGATCACGGGGCACGCCAGCGTCGATTCGGCAGTCGAGGCGCTGCGCATGAATGTGCTCGATTACCTCACCAAGCCGGTTGATGTGCCGCGGCTCAAGTCCATCCTGGTCAACCTCGCGCGCACCACCGATCTCAAGACCGAGATCGGCAATCTCCGGGCGGAGCTCCGCAAGCTCGGTCACTTCGGACCGATGCTCGGCATGTCTGCTCCGATGCAGCGGGTCTACGACATGATCACGCGCGTGGCCCCGACCGACGCCACCGTTCTCCTCACCGGCGAGACGGGCACCGGCAAGGACCTCACCGCCGCCACCATGCACCAGCTGAGCCAGCGGCGAAAGGGACCCTTCCTCGCCATCAACTGCGGCGCCGTCTCACCGAATCTGATCGAGAGCGAGCTTTTCGGCCACGAGCGCGGCAGCTTCACCGGGGCCGATCGGGTGCATCGCGGCTACTTCGAGCGCGGGAACCGCGGGACCTTGTTCCTCGACGAGGTTGCGGAGATGCCGATCGAGCTGCAGGTGAAGCTCTTGCGCGTGCTCGAAACCTCGACCGTCGAGCGCATCGGCGGCGAGCGCCTGATTCCGGTCGATGTGCGAGTGATCGCCGCTACCAACCGCCGTCCGGAAGATGCGGTGAGCGAGGGCAAGCTGCGGGAGGACCTCCTTTACCGGCTCAAGGTCTTTCCCATTCAGCTGCCGCCGCTCCGCGACCGCTCGGAAGACATCGAGCTTCTCGCCGACCATTTTCTCGAAGCCCTCAATCAAGGGGCGGGGACCAACAAGCGCTTCGGCCGCGCCTCCAAGGAGCGGTTCCGGGCCTACTCGTGGCCGGGCAACGTGCGCGAGCTCAAGAACGTGGTCCACGGCGCCTTCATTCTCGCCGACGAAGAGATCGGGCCCGAATCCCTGCCGCCGGAGATGACCGGGATCCAACCCGAGATCGGCCCGCGCCTGCAACTCAAGGTCGGGATCTCGGTGGCTGAGGCCGAGCGCCGGCTCTTGTTCGCCACCCTCCGCGAGCACAAGGGCGACAAGCGCAAGACCGCCGAGGTATTGGGGATCAGCCTGAAGACGCTCTACAACCGACTCAACGCCTACAAGGCGCAAGGAGATCCGGTGCTGGCCGAGCTCGAGTCGGATATCGATAAGCCCGCCCCGAAGCCGAGCCAGGAGGCCGGTTAGGAGTCAGGGGCGCGGCCGAGGAGAGACGACCGACCTCGAGAGCGCGGAAGATCCGGTCAACTGACCGTCCAAGTTTCCGGTCCGCGGATCATCTTTTCGAGGTCGCCGGCGCCGCCCCGCGTCGCCTGAGCGATCTGCTCGTTGACCCCCACGTCGAACG
>JBIOUT010000384.1:0-2495 GCA_044867365.1 Candidatus Eiseniibacteriota bacterium
CAGTGACAGCTTGGCCCGCTATCGTCTCTACTCCTCGTGGGGCTTGTCGACTGAAGACATCGCTCGCGTCGTCATCGTCTGCACCTTGAGCGTCTGGCTCGGCCTCTTGGCCCTCGGCGGCGTCACGCTTCTCGCTGCATCGACGCCCATGCCGGAAGGGTTTCCCCTGTCCGATGGCTCGGCCCGCATCCTCGGACTCGCCTTGGTCATCATCGTTGCCGCGTATTTGATCGCCAATCGGGGCCGTCCTCCGCGGTTCAATATCCGCGGCTGGGAGTTCGAATTCCCCGGACTGGGGATCGCAACGGCGCAGCTTCTCGTCTCCGCTCTCGACTGGGCGCTCGCCGCCCTCGCCCTCTATGTCCTCCTCCCGACCGGCCAAGCGCCGGGCTTTCCTTCATTCCTCGGCGTCGTCCTCGTCGCCCATGTCCTCGGGATGCTGAGCCAGGTGCCGGGTGGGCTCGGGGTTTTCGAGGGGGTGGTGGTGCTGCTTCTCGGATCACAAGTGCCGCCGGCGCAACTCTCGGGGATCCTCCTTCTCTATCGCCTCATCTATTACCTGCTGCCGCTCGCCGGAGCTGCGGTCGTGCTTGCGGTCCGCGAGGTGCGCTCCCGCGCCCGAGAGGTCCGACTCGCCGCCGCCGTCCTCGGCGAATGGGCGCCGGGACTCGTGCCGCCGGTGCTCTCCTTCGCAACCCTGGTGGCCGGCGCCCTGCTTCTCTTCTCCGGCGCCACCCCGGCGGCGCAAGGACGGCTAGCCGGACTGGAGCGCATCGTCCCGCTGCCGGTGCTCGAGATCTCGCACTTCACCGGGAGCCTGGTCGGAGCGTCCCTCCTTCTCCTCGCCCGCGGGCTGCAACGGCGGCTCGACGCCGCCTATCACCTGGTGGTGGTCCTGCTCGTCGTGGGAATCGTCGCCTCGCTCCTCAAGGGATTGGATTTCGAGGAGGCTATCGCCCTCCTCGGCCTCCTCCTCGTCATCCTCCCCTGCCGCGGTTACTTCTACCGGCAGTCGGCGCTCACCCGCGAGCCGTTCACTCCCGGATGGATCGCCGCGGTCGCCGTCATTCTGGCGAGTTCGGTGTGGCTCGGGTTCTTCTCGTACAAGCATGTCGAGTACTCGGACGAGCTCTGGTGGCAATTCACTCTCCACGGCGAGACGTCCCGGTTCTTGCGCGCGACCGTCGGAGCCATCGGTCTCTCACTCCTCTTTGCCATCGTGCGCTTGCTGCGCGCGGCGCCGCCCGAGATGCCGCTTCCCAGCGCCGCCGATCTCGAGGAGGCGCGCGCCATCGTGAGGACGAGCCGCGAGACCTACGCCTACCTGGCGCTCCTCGGCGACAAGGGCTTTCTCTGGGGCGAGACCCGACAGGCCTTCATCATGTACGGGGTCACCGGCCGGAGCTGGGTGGCGATGGGAGACCCGGTGGGACGCGAGAGCGACTGGGCGGACCTCGTGTGGAGATTCCGTGAAATGAGCGATCGCCACGAGGGACATATGGTCTTCCTGCAGGTCGGAACGAAGAGGCTCTCTCTCTATCTCGATGTCGGTTTGACGCTGCTCAAGGTCGGAGAAGAGGCGCTGGTGCGCCTCGACAGCTTCAACCTCGAGGGGTCGAAGCACAAGGCGCTGCGCCAATCGCACGCGCGGGTCGAGCGGCAAGGGTTCCACCTCGAGATCGTCCCGGCGGTGCGTGTGGGGAGCTTGCTCGAGGAGTTGCGAGCGGTGTCCGATGCTTGGCTCGCGGCCAAGAAGGGGCGCGAGAGAGGATTCTCGCTCGGCTTCTTCGATCCCCGTTATCTCATGGAAGGCCCGATGGCGATCGTGCGGCGTGAAGGGCAAATCGTCGGTTTCGCCAATTTGTGGGCGGGAGGCGAGCGCGAGGAGCTGTCGGTCGACTTGATGCGCTACCTGCCGGACGGGCCCCCCGGGATCATGGATTATCTCTTCGTCGAGCTCATTCGCTGGGGAAAGGACGAAGGCTACCGCTGGTTCAACCTCGGCCTATCGCCGCTCTCCGGTCTCGAGGCGCGGCCGCTGGCTCCGTTATGGAACCGGATCGGCGCCGATATCTTTCGCTACGGGGACGCGTTCTACAACTTCCAGGGTCTACGTCAATACAAGGAGAAGTTCGAGCCGGTGTGGGAGCCCAAGTATCTGGCGTCGCCGGGAGGCCTGACACTGCCGCGCGTCCTGGCCGATGTAGCGGCGATCACCGCCGGCACTCGCACGAGCCGGTGAATCCTGGTGCGAGACGCGGCTGAGCGCGGAGAGCGAGGGCCAGCGGCGAGACGCGTAGGGGGCGCGCCTGGGGGCGAGGCGCGCAGGGAAGGGGGTCGCCGGCGAGTTCCGCAGCGCGCCGTTACGATGCCCAGGCATCGGTGATGGAAGAATCGCTCGCCGGCGCGCGAGGACTGTCCGAAGCCGGCGCACCCCCTTCCCGAGCGCCTCGCCCCCGAGCGCCTCGCCCCCAAGCGCCTCGCATCCGAGCGCC
>JBIOUT010000385.1:0-2765 GCA_044867365.1 Candidatus Eiseniibacteriota bacterium
CCCTTCCGCATGGGCAGGGCCGAGCTCGAGCATGATCTTGAACAGGTGGTCAAACGCCTGCCCGCACCGATTTCGAGCGCCCTCAAAGAGGTGGCGATGGTCATCGAGGATCTGCCGTCGAGCGAGCTCCTCGCCGGTCACGAGCCGCTGGCGCCCGACATTCTCGGTCTCTTTGTCGGCTCTTCACTCCGCGAGGCGAGTGTCTTCAACACGCCGAGCGAGCCGAACGTCGTCTATCTCTTCCAGCGCAATCTCGAGCGGGTTTCGGCGTCGCGGGAGGAGCTCCTCGAGGAGGCGCGACTCACCCTGATCCACGAGATCGGGCACTATCTCGGGCTCGACGAAGACGATCTCGCCGAGCGCGGGCTCGAGTAGAATCGCTCGCCCGCCGGTCGCCGGGACCACACGTTTGCCCGCAGCGAGCAGCTGCTAGCGGCCGAACTCGGTATGACTGTCGAGACGGCCCTGGACGTCGTCGAAGGCCGCGCATACCGCGGCCGGCGCGGTAATGAGCAGGATGAGCTCGCCCAGTTCATCGATGATCCCCGGGATCAAGATTCGCTGCGAGCCGGCGCGCAGGCGAGCGAGCAGGTCGGGCGGCGCCGCCGCCGTCCAGGCATCGTCGAGGGCGCGAATCACCGCCGCGATCTCGTCGAGGTGATAGACCGGGATGCGTCGCTCATCGAGGGGGCCGAGAAGCTTGAGCGCCTCCTCTTCCGCCGAGCGATGCTCGGCGGGAGAACGATCGGATCTGTTGGAGCGTGCGGACACGGCAAGCGTTTTATTTGCGTGACGGAGTAACGAGATGAATTCACCCGAGTCGACGCGTCGAGCCTATCTGGTGGAGCCTTACCGGCGCAACTTCACCGCCGAGGTGCGCGCGATCGTCGACGCCGGCGGTCGCCCTGCGGCGCTCCTCAGCGAGACCTGGTTCTATCCCGAAGGCGGCGGGCAGCCCGCCGATCGCGGCACCCTGGGACCGGCGCAGGTTCTCGATGTCCAGGAAGATGCGGGCCGAATCCTCCACATTCTCGATCGCCCCGTCGGCGGCGGCGAGCAGGCGGCTGCGATTGATTGGACCCGCCGCTTCGACCACATGCAGCAACACACCGGCCAGCATCTCCTCTCCCGTTGCTTTCAGACGATCGCCGGGGCGGAGACCGTCTCCTTTCATCTTGGATCCGAAGAGGTGACCATCGACCTCGACCCGCCCAGCCTGGCGGCCGAGCGCATCGCCGACGCCGAAGACCTCGCCAACCGCACGGTGATCGGCAACCTGCCGGTCGAAGCGATCGAAGTCGATGCGAAGGAGGCGGCGGCCATGGGAGCGAAGTGTCCGGCCGGCGCAGGCGACCGCCTGCGGGTGGTGCTCATCGGCAACTTCGATCGCACCGCATGCGCCGGCACCCACGTCGCGGCCACTGGAGAGATCGGCCCGGTCAAGGTCCGGCGGGTCGAGCGCAAGCGAGGCCAGCTGCGCGTGACATTCCTTTGCGGGCAGCGGAGCCTTGCCGACTACGCCTGGCGTCACGAGGCGCTGCGCCGGCTGGCCGCCGAGCTCTCGACCGGCGAACGCCAGGTCCCCGAGCTCGTCACCCGCATCGCCGGGGAGAGACGAGCTCTCGAACGGCGCCTGTACGAGCTCGAGACCGAGCTCGGGCGGGAGCGCGCGGCGGGCGAGCTCGAGCGAGCCGAACGAATCGGTGCGGCCAAACTCGTTCGTGCCGAGGTCGAGAGCATGAACGGCGCTCGATCCCTGGCGACTTCTCTGGCTCAGCACCCCGGGGTCATCGCGCTGGTCGGCATCCGGGAGGATCGACCTCGGCTCCTGTTCGCCGCCGCCGAGGATCTGGAGCTGGATCTCGCCGCGGTGATGCGGGAGGTGGCGCCGATGATCGGCGGCAAGGGGGGAGGGAGACCGCGATGGGCCGAGGCGGGGGGAGAGGATTCGGCCGGGCTCTCCCGGGCGCTTGCGGAAGCGGCAGCCAGGGTAAGAGCTTTGCTCGCCTAGGGGCAGTCAGATGTCGTCACCGCAACGGGGTTCGATCGCAATCCGGGGATTCCGCCACCGGCGAGAGCGCGCACCCGATAGAAATACGTGGTCCGCTCGTTGAGGTCGGGAACGCCCGACAGACTGCCATCGGTGATCTGGCGCTGAGCGCCATCCACCGAGGCGATGAGGATTCCTGGATCCTCGCCGGTGCTCGCAGCGCGATAGATCTGGAAGCCGATGACCCCGTTCGCATCGGCGATGGTCCAGGAGACGAGGACCGTCGGTGGAGGACCGCAGGGCTGCGCCTGCGCGCTGGCCGACGGAGTTGGTGGAAGCTGGCCGTTGGCAGGATCGCGAGGATTGTTGAGGCGGGGCGCGTCGAAGCTCCCCTGACAGCCGGCCATCGCACCGGCGAAGGCGACGGCCGATGCGATGGCGAAGAACCGCGTCGACATCCTTATCCTTCCGGCTATCCGATCGTTTCCCATCCCACCCATCCCATCTCGCTCGGCGCCCCCTCCGAGCTCGGCCGCGGCTAGGTGCCGTCGTGCACGGAGGCGGCAGGGAAGAGTAACGCCAGATCCCCGCGTCTCGGCGTCCGATCCTGCTTGGCGATGAGGACCGTCCGGCGGCCCCATGCCCACGCGTTCTCGAGATGCGGCATCCAGATGTCCGCCCGCCGGACATAGCGCGGGTTCATCGTGTCTTCGACCTGGAAGGTGCCGATGCCGATTAGCTCGATCTCATCCCCGTAGCTGAAGGGCGCGCCCGG
>JBIOUT010000386.1:0-6899 GCA_044867365.1 Candidatus Eiseniibacteriota bacterium
GAGTCCCACTCCGGCGAGATAGGGGCGATGCTCGTTCACCGGCTCAGCGAGCGGGAAGAAGCTCGAGGTTGGAAGCAAGGCGGCGAAAGCCCAGAGCATGCCAAAGGCATAGAGCCGGTGCCGCCGGAGGGCGATCGCCACGGTGACTCCGAGGCCGGCGATCAGCAGAGCCGCGAGCTGAACCCGCGGATCGCCGAATCCCGTGCTCCAACCGAATTCGGTGTTGTCGGCGGTAAGCCGCGCCGGCCAGAGGAACTCGCGGAGATAGTGGAGCCAGGCGCGGACCTGGGTGAAAAAGTAGGTGGTTCGCCCGACCATCGAGCGGGCGGCGACGACCGAGTCGGTGATCAGCTGCTCGCGGAGGATGAGGTAGATGACCGTCATCCCTCCGATCAAGACGTAGAAAGCGATGGGCCGAGATGACCGGGACCGCTCCTGCCGCTCCCTCCCGGCCGGCGCCAGCACGAAGTCGTGCAGGACGACGAGCGCCGGGAAGGTGATGGCGATCTCCTTAGTGAGGAGACCGCAGGCGAAGGAGGCGGCGCTCAGCAACGCGATCCTCATCCGGTGCGAGTCGCGTTCACCCCTTCGCTGCCAGGCGACGATATGGAGCATGAAGGCGAGGAGGACGAAGAATGCAGCCAGCGTTTCCGAGCGCGACGAGATGTAGTTGACCGGCTCCGAATTGAGTGGATGGACGAGAAAGATCAAGGCGGCGATGAGCGCCATCGCCGTCGGGTTCGGCGGATAGAGGCCGAGGCGGGAGTCGAGACGCCCTGGATGCACGCCCGGATAGGAGAAGAGACGGACGCCGATGAGATAAACAAGGAAGGAGGCGGCGACATGGAGGAGCCAGTTGATGAGATGAAAGCCCCACACCTCGAGGCCGGAGATCTTGTAGCTCACGGCATAGGAGGCGAGCAGGAGCGGTCGATAGTTGAGGTTCTCGGGGAGCACCGAGAACGTGGTGAGATCGGTGAACCACGACCTCCAGGCGCCGAAGCCCCGAATGCTCGGATTCTCGACAATCGAATGGAAGTCGTCGAACTGGAAGGAGTTGTCGAAGTGGGCGGCATAGAGAGCGGCGCCGGCGGCGAGCAGGAGGAGAAGGACCAGACTCGCCCTCGGCGTTCCTAGCTCCATGCCCACCACTCCGGAAGGCCAGTGGAGGCGGCGGGTCGGGAAACTCATCCACCGAGTCTATACCGGCGATACCCAAGCGCGGGCCATCCTGGCCCGGAACGGCGAGGAGGAAAAAGACGCGAGCCGATCAGAAGGCGAACTCGACTTCGGCGGTTTCCGACTCCGGCACGATTACCTCGCGCGAGATCTCCCCGAGTTGCGGAGCATAGGCAACGATCGTCGTCCGCCCGGGAGGCAGATCGCGCAGGTGAAAGTTGCCCGCCGCATCGGTGACCGAGAAGGCAGAGTGGGCAAGAATGACGATCTCGCCGCGCACGTCCCCGTGGAGCGCGCATTCGTAGGATACGATTCCCGTCTCTCCGGCCCTGAGCTCGCGGGTCTGGCCACGTGACAATCGACCGAGATCAAAGTGCATGGGGCCCCTGCGGCTCCGGATCCGGTGGACGCGCCGATCGCCGTTCTCGAAGGTGATGACGCTTCCCAGGCTCACCGCCACGAACGACGGCCCCGCCTTGCCTGCTGAAAGGCGCACTCGCTCTCCGGTCGTCGGCACCCGCGGGAGCTGCGACTCCGACTCGGCGACATACACGAGGATCGGCCCGGTCTCCGCCTGCCGGGCTTCCGCTCCGGGCGCCGGGCCACCGAGAGTGGCCTGAACGGCTGCCGGCGAGATGACGATGTGACCAGCCACATCTCCGGCGGCAGCGACAGCAGGAAGAAGTCCGATGATCAGGACGATCGACAAAGCGTGGCATACCGACCGAGCCATAAATGTCTCCTGCGGGAGGAACTCACTCGGCGGCGATTCCCCCGCTCTCTGAGATAGGGCCCAGGCTTCCCGGAGAGACCCGCCGAGCCGAGCCGCGGGTCATTGGATCCATACCTTCCTGGCGGCCTGCCGCCTCCTCAGGCGATTTGCTCCCCTCCCCCCCGCTTCTCCCTTATTAGGTTATCGGTGCCGCGACCTCTCAGGTTGAGCCGCGTGCATGCCCGGGCCAAGTCACCCAAAAGCTGGTCGGGGCGGCCGGATTCGAACCGGCGACCCTCTGCTCCCAAAGCAGATGCGCTACCAGACTGCGCTACGCCCCGACCCCATCTGCGCGCCTCGAAGGCGGCCTCGCGGCCCTCTTGTCAACGCCCCTTGAACTGCGGTCTCTCCTTGCCCCCGACCGACTTCATCCCGCTGAGGGCATCGCCGCTCCGAAAAACGTCCTCGAGATGAGCGAGCTCGAGCTCGAGTCCCTGATCGAGAGGGAGGGCTGCGCCCGCATCGATGATCTCCTCAGCATAGCGCAGCGCCAGCGGAGCTCTCGACCGCACCCGCTTGATCAACCGCTCGCGTGCCTCATCCCCGCTCGCTGCCACCGCCCCGTCCAGGATGCCCGCCAAACGATTGCCGGCCAGGAACTCGGCTTGCGGGCGCAGGCGTTCGGGCACCGGGGCAGGACGGCGGTCGCGCACCGGCGGCTTGGTGCGCGCCCAATCGCGGGCCGTCGACTCGAGCACCGGGGCCTCGACCACGGCGTCGACGAGTCCCATCTCGAGTGCGAGAGAAGCGCCGACGATCTCGCCGGTGAACACGAGATACTTGGTCAGGGGGACTCCCACTCGCTCTCGAGTCCGCTGAGTGCCTCCCAGACCGGGGTAGATTCCGATACCCGTTTCTGGAAAACCCAGGCTAGCGCGCTCACTGGCGACGATGTAATCGCAGGCGAGGGCGAGCTCCGCTCCACCGCCGAGCGCGATGCCAGAGAGCTGGCAGATGACGGTCTTGGACGAGCGATCGATCTTGTTGAGAACGGCCTGGGCGTTCTCGGTGAATTGACGCACTCGCCGCAGATCACCCTTCTCCATTTGCTCGATGAAGAACTTGAGATCGGCTCCCGCCACGAAGGCCTTGCCGGCTCCGGCGAGAATGATCGAGCTCACATCCCGGCGCTCGATGGCTTCATCCAGCTCGCCGCCCAATTGCTCGATCACCTCGACGTTGAGGGCATTGAGCGCATCCGGTCGATTGATGGTGATGGTCGCAATTCCATCCCGAACCTCGAGACGCACCCGCCGGAAGCGAAAGGGGGCGCCCTTCGCCGCTTGTTCTTGTAGGACCCCGGGCATCTCGAGCCCCCAACGGCGCGCCAGTCCCGCGGCGAGCTCGGCGGCGCGCTCGACCCCCAACTGGTTCATGAGCTCGAAAGGTCCCGCCGGCCAGCGGAGACCGACTCGCGCCCCGATGTCGCAGTCCTCGATCGTGCATACCTTCTCGTCGATCAACTGACCGGCAACGAGAAAAGTGACGGCAAGGAGGCGATCGACGACGGGCGATGCGGCCGACAGCCCCGAGGCGCGCCCGGAGGCGGCGCCTGCGCTCGGCTCCCCGGCGCCGAGAGGCCATAGCTCTCCCTTGTCCACCTGCCGGCGGAGGAGCTTCGACGGAGCATAGAAGGGACCGAGCTCACGCTCGAGGGTCGAGGCGGCATGAAGTCCGATCGGGATGCCGGTGACATTCATCAGCTCGAAGGGACCCATGCCGGGGGCGAAGGCGGTCTTCGCCGCCGCTTCGATGGTGGGAATATCGGCCACTCCTTCCTCGAGCAGTCGCACCGACTCGTTGATCCACGGCACGAAGTAACGATTGACGATGAATCCCGGCGAATCGGCCGAGCGCACCGGGGTCTTGCCGATCGCCTCCTGGAAGCGCCAGGCGGTGTCCACGATTTCGGGAGCCGTCCCCTCTCCTGCCACGACCTCGACCAGCCGGTTCTTGGCTGGATGGTAGAAGTAGTGGAGCCCGAGGAAGCGCTCGGCTCGGTGGGTCGAGCGCGCCAGATCGCGCACATAAAGGGATGACGTGTTGGTGGCCAGGATGGTCGCGCGCTTACAGACGCGATCGAGTCGTGAGAAGACCTCGCGCTTGACCCCGAGCTCCTCGAACACCGCCTCGATGACGAGGTCGCAATCGTGCGCGGCTTCGAGCTCGGTCGAGGGGGAGATGCGAGCGAGGATTTCGGCGGCGCGCTCGGGAGTGAAGATCCGCCGAGCGACGCCTTCGTCCAGGGTGCGCCGGAGCCGCTCCATGCCCCGGGCGACCATCTCGGCGCTGACATCGACGAGGACGACGGGGAAGCCCTCGGTGGCGATCTTCTGGGCGATGCCGCTCCCCATGTTGCCGGCGCCGACGACGGCGACACGCTCGATTCGGATCATGGTGTCCAGAGCACTCATTCGCATCCCTCGGTGGTCAGGCAGCCGAGCCTACCACGAACCCTACCACCTGGGTTCGGGGGCCGGAGAGCGCACAAAACCAATCGGCGGCGATCGCCACTTGGGAATCGCCGCCGATCACGAAGGAGTTGCCGCTCACCTGCAGCGAGCAACTCGTAGTGTTTCAATCCGCGCTAACGGTAGATGTTCTTGACCCTCCCCCAGGTCACGGGCTCGACCGGGAGCAATCCCGGACAGGTCAACGTCTGTCCGGCGTTCCGGCAGTCGGCGGCGTTGATCGGCTGGTAGTGAAACGTGTAATCGAGAGCATCGAAGTCGGCACAGTCCGGAGTCTGGCTGCCGGTGTTGTCGAAGGTCCACTGGAAGGTGAGCGAAGAGCTCCCGGTGCTGCCGCAAGAGGCCACACTCGGGCTGAAGATCCGGTCCGGATTCAGATCCCCATTGTTCATCACCGCGAAATCGAGGTGTGAATCAGGATGGGTACCGATCCAGCCGGTTGGGACGTTGAAAGAGACCGTCACCCACGAGGATGGAATGTCGGGCGGGCCGAGATCCCACTTGAAGATGGCAGTGGGATCGGGGCTGCCATTGACAACCACCCAGGTGAATCGAAAGCGCCCGCCGCCAAGATCTTCAAGGCTGCAGGTTGCGCCGACTCCTTTGCAAGAATCCGCATTCGCAATCGCAGGTAGGACGATGGAGCAAAGCAGGAGAACCGCAAGCAGACAAGTCCGTTGCCAATGGCGATTCAAGCTGTACCTCCGAGGTGCCAGGGTCCCGGCCCGAACCCCTGATGGTGGACGCAAAAAGTTGCAGACCGGGTGCCATCTATGAAAACTATAGCAGGTCCTTCTTATATTGGCAATGGCATTCAGCTTGATGAAGGCAGTCGGCGCCGAATCTCTATAATACGAAATCGCCGCGCTCCACCGGCCAGCGGCAGATCGACCTCATCGCCCACGCGCTTTCGCCAGAGAGCTCGCCCGAGCTCCGCTCCATAAGACACGACTTCCGGACCATGTTGTGAATCACCGTCCCCCAGGATCCAATAGGTCAAGGGATCTCCGCCGTCGACCGGGGTCAGAGTCACCTCGGTACCGGCGGTGACGCAGGAGTCGTCGATCGGAAGATCCTCGATGATCTGGGCCTCGGAGAGCCGGCGCTGGAGGAAGAGCAGCCGGTCGCTCGCCTGGCGCTGCTTGAGCTTGGCCGACTCGTACTCGCCGCTCTCGCGCAGATCGCCGAGCTCACGCGCCTTCTGGATGGCGCGCGGGATGGTCGTGCGAAGCTCGAGCTCCAACCGTTCGATCTCGGCGCCGAGGTCGCGGAAACTGGCGCGGGTCATCAGCCCTACCGGCTGCTCCACCCCTTCCTCCTCCATGCGCGCGGTGATTCGGCGAGTCTCTCGTTCCCGCCGCCGCCGGAACGCTTCCACGACTTTCGGTCCCCAGATGGCCTCGAGGGCGCCGAGGATCGGAAAGAGGTGGCTATCCGAGGCTCGGAAGTTGAGGAGGGCGAGCGCCACCTGCTCCGCCGCCGGGCTTCCTGGCGGCTCGGAGGCAAGGCGGGAGAAGATCGGGCCACCCGGAGCCAGAAGCGCCAGAGCTTGCTTCTGCAACGTTTCGCGCCCGGGCTCCGAAACTTGCTTGAGGAGAGCGATGAAGAGCTCGACCGCGGGCACCTGGGCGGCGGCATCGGATTGCCCGGCGAGAATCCATCGTGCCACCTCGAGCACCGCATCGCCACGGGCCGGACTCTCTTCGAGGACCGCGCGATAGAAGTCGACCGACCGCGGCCCGAGCCGCTCCTCGACCGACTCTCGCACCTGCTTGCGGATCGCCGGATCCCGGCTATCCAGGGCCGCCATCGCCGCCGGCTGCCATTCCTCGGCCTCGAGACCGAGATCGAGGAGCATCTTCTGATCCGCCGGATCAGGGAAGCCGGCGATGGAAAAACCGCGGCGACAGGCATCGACCAGGGCGTCGCGGAGGCGCGAGCGCGCCGCTTCCTCCCAGCCGGCGATGACCATGAGGACGAGGAGTCGCTCGTCATCGTTGGCGACTCGGGTCTCGAGCCAGCGCTCGAGGCGGCGGCGATAAGCGCGAGCGGCGCGCTCGGCCGCTTCGGGATGTTGCTCGAGGAATCGCCGGAGTAGCTTGACCTGCCTCGACAACTCCTCGCCATCGGCGAGACCCGGGAGGGGCACCTCGCTCGCCGCGCTTCCCGAACCTTCACCCGCGCTGCCGGCGAGTCGCAGCGTGTCGCGAAAGATCTGCGAGAGATCGATCCGCTCGTCGCCGTTGAGCGCCGATCGCGCCTTCCGCCACCAGTCGGTCCAGCTCTCGGCCGGGACGAGCGCTGGGGTGAGCAGTCGCTTCACGTCGCGCGACTTGCCTTCGCCGCCGAGATCGCGCAGCGCCACCGCCACGAGCGCCGCCGGATCTTGATCGCGGAGCTCCGCCAGCCGCTCGGGAAAGAAGGTGCGAAGGACCCGCAGATCATCCCGGTTGCGCCGCTCGAGCGCGCGGTCGGCG
>JBIOUT010000387.1:0-3531 GCA_044867365.1 Candidatus Eiseniibacteriota bacterium
GCCTTCCTCACCTTCGGGTTCGTCACCTGCGCCGTCATCGCCGGACGCCAGTTCTTGCGCGCCCTGCGCGGCGGCAATCCTGATCTCGAGCTACGGCTGCGCGAGCTCGACCGGCCACGCCCGGAGATGCAGAGCCGGATCTCGATCCTCCGCAACGCCGCCCGCTCGGAGATCCCCGCCCTCGACCGCTGGCTCAAGCGGCTCAAGTCATCGGCGGCGATCGAGCGGCTGCTCACCCAGGCCGGCTCGGCCATGCCTGCTGGGGAGTTGCTCCTCGTCATGGCGCTGATCGCGGTCGCCACTCTCATCCTCGCCCGGGCGGTCTTCGCTCTGCCGTGGTTGCCGGCTCTGGCTGTCGGCCTGGTCGGCTCGACCGTGCTGCCGCTATGGATCGCCGCCCGTCGCGCCCGCCGCTACCAGCGAGTGAGCGAGCAGCTCCCCGAGGCGCTCGAGCTCATGTCGAGCTCGTTGCGCGCCGGGCATGCGTACACGGCGGCGGTGCAGGTGGTGGCCGAGGAGCTCGAGGATCCGATCGCCGGCGAGTTCCAGGTGATGGTCGACCAGTACCGAGTGGGGCTCGATCAGCGGACGTGCTTGAACCTCCTGGTCGAGCGGGTCGACATTGCCGATCTCCGGCTCTTCGCCACCGCGGTGCTCATCCAGCTCGAGAGCGGCGGCAACCTGGCGGAAGCCTTCGAGAAGCTGGCGGATGTCATCCGCGCGCGCTTCAAGCTCGCCGGACAGGTGCGGGCGATCACCGCCGAGGGCCGACTCTCGGGCGCGATCCTCGGGGCGTTGCCGCTCGTCGTGGCGGTCATCATCACCCTGCTCAATCCGGCGTATCTGAAGCCGCTCTTTCAGCAGACGGCGGGCCTGATCATGATCGCCGTCGCGATCGTGCTCGAGCTCATCGGCTTCTTCTGGATCCGGCGCATCGTGGCGGTGAAGGCATGAGCCCGCTCATTCTCGAAGTCGCGCTGCCCACCTTCCTCGCCGTCACCCTCGGGGTGCTGGCGGTCGCTCGCCTCCTCGCTCCCAGCGGCAGTTCCCTGGAGACCCGTCTGCGTTCGCTCTCGCCGACGTCGGCGGCGGCGCCGGCGGCCCGCCGCGGGCGGCGAGCGGTCGCCTCGCTGATGCAGCGGATGAATGTACGGCGCGGCAATGATTCGGCGCTCGCGCGCATGCTTCGTCATGCCGGGTTCCGGCACGAATCGGCGCCGGTCGTCTTTCGCACCGTGCAGCTCGTGGTCGCCGCCCTCGGGCTCGGAATAGGTTTGCTGGTTCTTGCCGCCATACGCCCACCGTGGACCACATCACTTCTCTTGATTTGCCTCTGGGGATACGTGGTGTTCTCGCTCCCCGTCGCCTATGTCCGGCTAAGGGCGGCCGGACGGATGCGGGCGATCGCCGAGGGGCTGCCGGGAGCGCTCGACCTCCTGGTGATTTGCCTGGAGGCCGGGATGGCCCTGGACGCGGCGATCGTACGCGTGGCGACGGAGCTCGGACGGGGAAACCCGGTCCTCGGAGGCGAACTCCTCGTCGAGTCGCGGGAGGTTCAGGCGGGTCTTCCGCGACGCGACGCGCTACGCAATCTTGCCGACCGCACGGGAGTGCCGGAGCTCGCGACCCTCGCCGCGATCCTCGCCCATTCCGATCGTCTGGGGACGTCGGTGGCGCAGGCGCTGCGGGTGCAGGCGGAATCGATGCGCACCCGCCGGCGACAGCGGGCGGAGGAGCAAGCGGCCAAGGCCGCGGTCAAGATCGTGTTTCCACTGGTGTTCTGCATCTTCCCCGCGCTTTTCGTAGTGGTGTTGGGGCCGGCGCTGCTGACCGTGGCAGCGATGTTCATGAACCTCACCGATTAAGGAGCAGGCGATGAGAAGGAGCTTCAAGATCCGGGCAGTCGAGGCGGCGCTCCTCCTCGGGGCGACGGTTGTGGCAGCGGGAGGACCGGGGTGCAGCCCGGCGAGCCGCACTCTCCATTACGCCTACCCATCCCCCGAGCCGGGGGTGGTCTATGTCGCCGAGCAAGTCTTCGGTCTCGACGATTGGGTGCGCGCTCCCGACTCACGGAGTTATGCGCGAGTCACCACTCGCTCCGGGGAGGCGGAAGAGGGATCCCTCATGCGCATCACCTCCCAGGCGGTGGTCGTCGCCCCGCCTCAGAGTGGGGAGGTCGTGATCCCCAAGGACAAGGTCCTCTTCATGCGCGTCTGGTGGTGACGGCGCGGTGAGGATGGCGCTCGGGAGGTGGCGAGCATGCGAATCGTAAGACGGTGGGTCGATCGGCGGCGGGTACGCGCCCTTCGCCGGGATTGGGAGTCATTCAGGACGATGATCGAGCCCAATCTCCCCGCTGGAGAATCCTCGGTCGAGATCGATGAGGGAATGCCGGATCCGACCGGCGATGAGGCGGCCGGAAGCGGGAGCCCGGCGGAATGGCGATTCATCCCCGACGTCGAGCCCGAGACCCTGAGCGCGGAGATCGATTGTGCGCGCAGCGGCGCACCACGCCCTTCGGTCTCGGCGGTTCCCGTAAGTCTCGCCGAGGAGAAGCGCTTTCTCGTTCTCAAGACCCGCATCGCCCGCCGTTCGCCCCTTCTGCAACAGGTCGTTGGCGGGCGGGCGCTCGAGGAAGAGGCGCTGGCGGCCGGGCGGGACATGGCGGATCTCATGACCCGTGCCGGCACCCTCGTCGCCGCCCGCCGCTTTCCTCCCCACGAGGGTGACGACTTCCGCAGAGAGTGGCATGTCGTCTACCTCTTTCTCGCCAAGCTCGAAGGAGCGATGACTGGATCAGCGGAGACGGGCGCCGTACTCCTGAGGCCGGGCACCTCGGCGGGGTCGGCCCGCACCGTGTTCGCCGGGGCGAATCGTCCCCGGGCGGGAGTGGCGTGGGGAAAGGCGATCAGCTTCGTCGTCGAGGCGGCGATCCTCCTCGTTTTCGTCTGGATGGCGGCTTCGATGCTGGGGATCAAGCCCGGCGATGTCCGGTCGTCGTTGCGCGAGACATGGGCCGGCGTATCGCGCTCTGAACGAGCGAGCGTCGCGGCATCGAACAAGAGTGTGGCGAAGGTTGAGGGTGCGGCAGTGGTGCAGGCGCCGACGGGGGAGACGGAGGTCACTGCACCCGCCGCACCCGCTTCTTCATCTCGAGCCGTGGTCACTGCTCCTGCGAATCCCACTCCCGGAACTTCGGCGAGTGGCATTCCGGCGGCGTCGGCCGTTCATTTTCGTATGCCCCGCGTTGTCCAACCCGTGATCCTGCGCTACGGCACCTTAGGGGCCTTCCTGCTCTTTGGTGCCTTCGTAAGCGGGCTGCTTCTCGTCTTCGGGATGCGGTCCCGCTAACTTCGACCGGCCGGTCCTGCCAAGCCCGGCGGCTCGCTCCGCCGCTCCCAGCGGCACGGCGAGGCTCCTTCCCTCCGCGGGGCCCAGCAGCAATGCTGGGCCCCTGGCCTTTTCGCCCCCTTCCTTTCGTCCTTCAATAGAAGACGAACGCCAACCCGATCGGGGAGTCCGCCTCAACGC
>JBIOUT010000388.1:0-3209 GCA_044867365.1 Candidatus Eiseniibacteriota bacterium
CCATCAGGTGCGGGCCTCGGCCGCGGGCTACCATCCCCTCACCGAGACCGTCGTCCTCGCCAACCTCGGCACGACCAACCACGATTTTCTGCTCATCCCCGCCAATATCGGCATCGACGACGGCAACCCCGCTCCGCCGGCGAGCGATTTGCTCTCGGTTCGGGCGACACCCAATCCCACTCGCGGCGGCACCGCATTCCGGGTGACGGTGCCGGCAAGCGCCGCCGGACAGCTTCTCGAGCTCGCCGTGTTCTCGGTCGATGGAGTGCGGCTCCGCACCCTGGCGCGAGGAACCGCAGTCGGCGGCCAGCAAGCGCTGGTCTGGGATGGCAAGGACGAAAACGGTCGCCGTGCCGGGGCAGGCGTCTATCTCGCGTGGCTCCGAGTGGGGGATCGGGTGGAAAGCTCGAAGGTGGTGCTCACCCGCTAGCTGGCGCGGGGCGGGGAGAGGACGTGCGGCGGGAGCGAGACCTGGCCCGACTCGACGACGAGGGATCCTACGATCTCCTCGTCGTCGGCGGGGGCGCAGCAGGGGCCGGCACCCTGCGCGCGGCTGCGCTTCGCGGGCTCAAGGCAGCCCTCTGCGAGCGCGCCGACTTCGCGAGCGGCGTCTCGAGTCGGAGCTCGCGTCTCATTCACGGCGGGCTCCGCTATCTCGAGCACGGTCACCTGCAACTGGTGCGCGAGAGCCTGGCCGAGCGCCGCATCCTCCTCGATATCGCTCCCCATCTCGTCGAGCCTCTTCCCATCCATGTCCCTGTCTATCGCGACGGCGAGCGGCCTCCCTGGAAACTGGCCCTCGGACTGTGGCTCTACGATCTCCTCGCCGGGCCCGCTCGTCTCGGCCGGAGCCGGATGCTGGGCCCGCAAGCCGTGCCTGGACTGCGGGCGGAGGGGCTGCGCGATGTGGGTCTCGTCGTCGATGCGCGGGCGTGGTCACCGGAGCGCCTGGTCATCGAGACGCTCGTCGACAGCGAGCGCCTGGGGGCGGTCGCGGTCAATCATCTCGAGCTCGAAAGTCTCGACGAGTCGACCTCGGGACTGCGGGCTCGCCTCTATGATCGATTGGGCGGAGAACGAATCGAGATCCAGGCCGGAGTCGTCGTCAACGCCGCCGGCCCATGGGTGGGGGAGGTGGAAGGGCGTGCCGGTTCCCGTTCCGGTCGTTCGCTTCGCTTCATTCGCGGCAGTCATCTTCTCTTGCCGCGGTTCCCGGGAGCTCCAGAGCAGGCGCTTCTCGTCGAAGCCCGACGCGACGGGCGGCCGCTTTTCATCGTGCCGGCCGCTGAGGCGGTGCTCGTCGGCACGACCGAGGTCGCCCATGACGGCGATCCGGGAAAGGCGGTGGCCAGCGCCGAAGAGATCGAGTATCTGCTCGCCGAGCTCGAGGCGGCGTGGCCGGCCGGACGCGGAGTGAAGCCGTTCGCTGCATATGCAGGGGTGCGTCCGCTCCCGGAAGGGATGGGGAGCGCCGCCGCTGCCAGCCGCCGCCACCGTCTGGAGCACGCCGCCGCTCACGGTGGACCCCGGGGTCTCCTGTCGCTCGTCGGCGGCAAGCTGACCACGCATCGCCTGGAAGGGGAGTCGGCGGCCCGCGCCGCCGCGGCGATGCTCGGGCGCGGAGATCGCGCGGCGGCCGAGCCGACCCGGCGGCGGCCCTTGCCTGGCATGCAATGCGACCCGGTGCCGACTTTTGATTCACGAGCCCTCGCCGGTCGATTCGCATTGGCCGAGAGCGAGGCGGCGGCCCTCCTTCGCCGCTGGGGCTGCCGGGGATGGGCGGTGGCGGCGGGAATCGGGGATGAGCCGCCCCTTCCCTCGACCGGGGGTCTCTATGCGGCGGAGATTCGCTTTGCCATGGAGCATGAAGGCGCGATCGGCCTCGACGACGTCCTCTGCCGCCGGACCAGCGCCTGGGAATCACCGGCGCTCGAGCCTGAAGGCATCGAGGCGGCGGCGAGGGTATGGGCGGCGACTCGGCTCGCCGGCGACAGGCGCGAGGCCATGAGAGTCGACAAGGCGAATGCTGCCGACAAGGCAGGAGTCGACGGGTTGGCGGCGAGCGAGGCCGGGCGGGTGATCGAACTCTTCGCTCACCAGCTCGCCCGCCGATGGTTTTGATTCAAGCGAACTTTCAAGGAGAGGCACGATGATCGGAACTTCGGTGCGCTCGGCAAGTTCTCCGCGCCCGCTCGTGCAGTGTCGAGGGCGGGCCCGGCCTCGAGTCATGGTGGCGTCCGGCATCGTGATGTTTGCGGCTCTGATCACTCCATGGCTCGGCGCCTGCGCCCGTGAACAGCGAACGGATGCGACGCCCGAGCAAGCGGCGCCGGTTACTCCGCGCGGCGACCTCGCCGAGGATGAGCGGATGACGATCGAGCTCTTCGAGCGAGTGTCGCCGTCGGTGGTCTACATCACCAATCTCGGGCTCCGCCAGGATATGTTCGGGTTCGATGTGTTCGAGATCCCGCAGGGAACCGGTTCCGGCTTCCTCTGGGACGATCGCGGCTACGTGGTCACCAACTTCCATGTCGTCGAGGGCGCTCAGGCGGCGGAAGTGACGCTCGCCGATCGCTCGGTGTGGAAAGCGCAACTCGCCGGAGTCGAGCCCGACAAGGACTTGGCGGTGCTCCATATCGATGCCCCGCGCGACCGTTTGCGGCCGACCCCCGTCGGCACCTCCGGAGATCTCCGGGTGGGCCAGAAGGTCTTCGCCATCGGCAATCCTTTCGGTCTCGATCACACCCTGACGACCGGGATCATCAGCGCCCTCGACCGCGAGATCCGTTCGATCACCGGGCGTCCGATTCACGGCGTCATCCAAACCGATGCGGCGATCAACCCCGGGAATTCGGGCGGACCGCTCCTCGACAGCTCCGGACGGTTGATCGGCGTCAACACCGCTATTGTCAGCCCGAGTGGCGCTTACTCCGGCATCGGTTTCGCGGTGCCGGTCGACATCGTCAGACGCATCGTTCCCCAGCTCGTCGCCAGCGGCAAGGTGGTCCGGCCGGGACTGGGGGTCTCGATCGCCAATGACCAGCTCAACCGCGCCCTCAACGTCGATGGGGTGCTGGTTCTCGATGTCGTGCCGGGGAGCGGCGCAGCCAAAGCCGGAATCCGTCCCACCCGCCGCGACACCTCGGGGAGGCTCGAGCTCGGCGATATCATCGTCGGCGTCGATGGCAAGCCGGTGCACAAATCGGACG
>JBIOUT010000389.1:0-3876 GCA_044867365.1 Candidatus Eiseniibacteriota bacterium
TCGATCCCAGTTCCGGCCTCCACCGCTTCAAGCCCGAGATCGCTTTCCTCTCGGTCTCGATCGACGACTTGGTTCCGAGACTCGCCGATGGCGCAACCGCCATCGAGCTCGCCGAGCTTGGCATGCCGGCGATCGATCGCCTGATGCTCGTGGCCCGCCAGTTCAGCGAACGCACCGATGCTCTCCTCGTCGTGCATAGCTTCCACTCCGCCTATCCGAGTCCGCTTGGCCCTGCCGAAGGTCGGCTCGCTACGACCCGCGGACTGTGGCTCGATGACCTCAACTGGCGACTCGCCGGCGAGCTGGCCAAGATCCCGCGCGCCTATCTTCTCGACATGAAGGAGCTCATCATGCGCCGGCCGGGAGGGCCGATCGAAAGCCCGAAGATGCGCCACCTGGCGGCGATGCGCCTCGGCGATCAGGTGATGGCGGAAGTGGCTCGTGCCTATGCCCGGCATGTTGCCCCGCTCAAGGGGCTGGCGCGAAAGTGCGTCGTCGTCGATCTCGACAACACCCTCTGGGGAGGCACCGTCGGCGAAGACGGGCTCCACGGAATCCGGCTCGGCAACATCTCGCCGGGGATCGAGTATCAGGACTTCCAGCGTTATCTCCTCGCTCTCAGCGAGCGAGGCATCCTCCTCGCCGTCAATTCCAAGAACAATCCCGAGGACGCACTCGAGGTCATCCGCTCGCATGAGGGGATGATCCTCGACGAGAGCCGATTCAGCGCGGTGCGGATCAACTGGCTTCCCAAACCCGAGAACATGCTGAGCATCGCCAAGGAACTGAACCTCGGCGTCGATCAGATGGTCTTTCTCGATGACAGTCCGCAGGAACGCGAGCTGATGCGGCAGGCCCTGCCCGAGGTGTTGACCCCCGACCTGCCGGCGGATCCGGCGCTCTATCGGCGCACCCTCGAGGTCTTGCCCGAGCTCCAGACCCTCGCGGTCACCGAGGAGGATCGCACTCGGGTGGAGCAGTACCGCTCCATCCGCGAGCGAGAGCTCGTTCGTGAACAGTCGCTCTCCCTCGACGCCTTTCTCCATTCCCTGGAAATCCGCGTCGAAGTGGCTCCCGCCGATGAGGCGGCGCTTCCCCGGGTGCTCCAGCTCTTCCAGCGCACGAATCAGTTCAACCTCACGAGCCGGCGCTACGAAGCGGGAGAGCTCGCCGCCTTCACCCGCGACCCCGGATGGGGCCTCTACACTCTGCGCGCCCGCGATCGCTTCGGCGACCATGGGCTGGTGGCAGCCGCCCTGGTGCGGAAAGAAGTCGGACAGTGGATCGTCGACAGCTTTCTCATGAGCTGTCGAGTGATCGGGAACGGCATCGAGACGGCGCTCATCGGGGTCGTGGCCGATGACGCGCACGCGATGGGAGCAGAGACGCTCATCGGCGAGTACATCGCGAGCTCGAAGAACGTCCCCACTCGCGATTTTTATTCGTCGCATGGATTCATCGCCGAAGACGGAGAGGGCGAGACCCAGCGCTGGCGCCTGGAGCTCGATTCGGGAAGGATCTCGAGGCCGCAGTGGATCACGATGGAGGAGACGGGGTGAAGCCTGAGGAGGTGGTGGCCAAGGTCTTCGGCGTGTCGCCGGCCGAGGTCCTCGATTCGACGTCGAATCGCACCCTTCCCGCCTGGGACTCTCTCGGCCACATGACCCTCATCGTTGAGCTCGAGTCGACCTACGCCGTATCGGTCTCGGCCGAGGATGCTCTGAGCATGACCGATGTCGCCGCCATCAAACGGGTCCTGCGCGCCGGAGGCGCCGTCTGGTAGGCCGATCGCCACACTCGTTCGCACCGCTTTCAATGGAGTCACCAAGCGTCGAGAAGACAGAGACCCGCGACTCCGCCGTCGTGGTCCGCGAGAGTCGAGAGCATGCCCCGGCGATGGCACTCTTCGTTCGCGAGGTCTGGGGTCAGGCGGTCACCGCGGAGCGGTTGGTGGCGGCAAGCGCCGCCGCGGCGGCGGCGAACCCGGTCGAGCCGGGGGTGCTTCCGCCGAGCTTCGTCTTTCTCAAGGGCAGACGCGCCCTCGGCCACCTGGGCACCATTCCCATCGGACTCTGGTGCCGTGGAAGCGAAGAGCACGCGCATTGGGCCAAGGGTCTCATGGTGGTTCCCGAGCACCGCAACGGCCCGATTGGATTCATGCTGCTCAAGGAGGCGGTGCGCGAGCTCGGTCCGGCCATGGCGCTCGTCGTCGAGCTCCCGGCCCGTCGTCTGTTCCAGGCTCATGGGTTCCTCGACTTAGGTGCGATCCCCAACCACTTGCGGCTGCTCGATGCCGCAGAGGTCCTGCGACGGATCGATCCGCAGGCGATCGGGCTCGGCGGGCTCAACCGCTCCCACTGGCTCGCCGCCGCGTTGCAGCGTTCGCCGATCTCGCGCGTTGCAGGGGCGGTGATCAACGGCACATCGCGTTTGTGGACCGTCGCCGGTAGGGGATCGTCTCGGCTCGATGTCGAAATGCCGGGAGAGGCGGAGGGTGACGAGCTGGATCGACTGTGGCTGCGAGTGAGGCCAGGACTCGCCGCTTCGCCGGTGCGAGACGGCGCCTACCTCCACTGGCGCTACGAGAGGCGCGACGCCGAACGCTACCGGCGAATCACCGTCCGTGAGGGCGATGAGCTCGTGGGGTTCGCCGCCGTCCGCGCGCCCAGCGCCGGAGGCGACCCTCGCTTGCAAGGGATTCGCGTCGCCGTCCTCTCCGAGCTCGTCTTCCCGGTCGATCGATCCGATATTGGACTTTCGCTCATCGCCGCGGCCGAAGGGGCTGCGCGCCGGGTCGAGGCTCACGCGCTCCTCTGCACCTCGAGCCACGTGCGCCTCCGCGCCCTGCTCCGCCGCCGCGCCTTTCTCATCTTGCCGGGGAACGTTCACTTCCTGGCTCGCCACCCGGAGGGCAATCAAGTCTTCCCCGAGCGCCTCGGCGCCTGGTGGCTCACCCGCGGCGACAGCGACGCCGACGAGGCGTTCTGATGCACCGATTCGAGTTTCCGGACGGCAAGAAGTTCGCCTTCACCTTCTGTGACGATACCGACATGGCCCGGGTCGAGACCGTCGAGCCGGTCTATCGCCTGCTCGAGAATCTGGGGATGAAGGCGTCCAAGTCGGTCTGGCCGCTCCGCAGCGACGAGCCCTCCATCTTCGCCGAATCCCAAACTCTCGAAGATCCGGAGTACCGAGATTTCATCATCGACCTGAGCCGCCGCGGCTTCGAGATCACCATGCACGGCCCATCGATGGTGTCGAGCACCCGCCGGCGGACGGCCGACGCACTTGAGCTCTTTTTCAACACCCTGGGCGACTACCCGCGACTCCATACCAATCACGAGACCAACCGCGACAACCTGTACTGGGGAAGCGATCGCCTGGACCATCCGGTGCTCAAGCGACTCCAACGGCTGGACGGACTGCCCGATGATCATTATCAGGGCCATGTCGAGAACTCGCCCTATTGGTGGGGGGACCTCTGTTCGTCCAGGATCACCTATGTGCGCAATCTCACATTCAACGAGATCAATCTGACGAGAATCAATCCGTCAATGCCCTATCACGATCCGGCGCGGCCGTTCGTTCCCTTCTGGTTCTCGGCCACCGACGCCGATCACGCCGCGGTCTTTAACCAGATGTTCTCGACCGAACGGCAGGAGCGGCTCGAACGGGAGGGGGGCGTGTGCATCGTGGCGACGCACTTCGGCAAGCGCTTCGCCGTCGATGGACGGGTCGATCCGGTGACGCGCCGCTTGCTCGAGGAGCTGGCGTCACGCCGGGGGTGGTTCCCCAATGTGAGCGAGCTCCTCGACTATCTCCGTTTCCAGCGCTGGTCCCAGACCCTTCCCGCCGGCGAATGGCGGCGGATGCAGT
>JBIOUT010000390.1:0-8137 GCA_044867365.1 Candidatus Eiseniibacteriota bacterium
TTCCTCGACGGCCGTCCCACCACTCGCCGCTTCCGAAGGCGCGAGCGACTCGACAGCGGCAGCAAGTGGCGCCGGCATCTCCAAACTTCTAGACGAGCTCGGGGCTGCCGCACGCGACCTGAGCGCCGGACGTTTTTCGAGCGCCATCGAGCACCTGGAGCGCGTCGGACCGGCCGCGATCTGGCTGTTCGAGCTTGCCGTCCTCGGCTCCGCGCTCCTCTTGAGCGCGCTCCTCTTTCTCCCGTGCGCGATGGTTGCGGCGGTGGGCGCGTCGCGACGGATCGGCATCGAGCTGCCGCGGGGGCGGGCTGCTCCAGAAATCGAGCCGGTGGTGCGGATACCGCCCGATGCCGCAGCGGTGTGGCGGTCTCCGCTCGGCTTGCGCGCCGCTTTCCTTCTTTGCATGGCGGACGACGCCTTTGGTTTCGTCGTCGCTCTCGCCGCCTCCTGGTGGCTCGGCGCCCCCATCCTGCTCGCCTTCGATCTCACGAGCCATGCCGGCGCCGTGGCGGCGCTCATGGGCACCGCCGGCGGCAATCTGGGCGCCTTGGCCCTTGCCGCCCTTTTCTATCGCTGGCGGGGAGCGGGGGTGCGGGGAGCAGGCCTGGTGCCGCTCCCTGTCTCCACGATCGCGGCCCTGGCGGTCGCCGCCGCCCTTCCACTTCTCGGGATGTCCTTCATCCACGAAAGCGCCTTCCAGCATCTGGTCGGGCGCGAGCCGCGCTCGAACATGGAGCCCATCCTCCATGCGCTCCTGCTTCCCGGCGCTTCTCCTGGGATCTTCATCGTCCTCATCTTGACGGTCGCGATCATCGGACCGGTGACCGAGGAGTTCATCTACCGTGGAATTGTCTATCGGGCTTTCCGCGACCGGACGGGAGTGCCGATCGGGCTATTCTTGTCGGGGCTCCTCTTCGCCATCTCTCATCTGGAGATGGATCATGTTCTGGCTCTGTCAGTGATCGGCATCACTTTCGGCTGGTTGACCGAGCGCTCGGGATCGCTCGTGCCGGCGATGGCTGCGCACGCGCTCTATAATGGCCTCTCGCTCGGCCTCTACCTGCTCACTCACAAGGGCTGACCGCGGTGCGGTCGCGGGGGTGATGGAGATCGTCAATGAGAATCTTGATCCTCGGCGGAACCCGGTTCCTCGGACGCCATCTGGTCGAAGCCGCCCTCGTTCGTGGCCACGATCTCACCTTGTTCAATCGCGGCAAGAGCAACCCGCAGCTGTTCCCGGAACTCGAGAGGATCGCAGGCGATCGTGACGGCGGGCTCGCGGGACTCAGCGGCGGTCGCTGGGATGCAGTCGTCGATACCTGCGGATTCGTGCCGCGATTGGTGCGCGCCTCGACCGAGCTCCTCGCCGACTCGATAGGTCATTACACCTTCATCTCGAGCATCTCCGTCTACGCCGACTTGAGCCGCCCCGGCGTCGACGAGACCGGGACGGTGCAGGAGCTCGCCGACGAGACCATCGAGGAGGTGAACGGCGAGACCTATGGAGGGCTCAAGGCGCTCTGCGAAAGGGCGGCGGAAGCCGCCATGCCGGGGCGGGTTCTCACCGTGCGGTCGGGGCTCATCGTCGGACCCAACGACACGACCGATCGCTTTCCCTATTGGCCGCGGCGGGTGGCCCATGGAGGGGAGGTGCTGGCCCCCGGAAATCCCGATCGGCGGGTTCAATTCATCGATGTGCGGGACCTCGCTGCCTGGATCCTGCGCCAGGTGGAGCATGGGAAAACCGGTGTGTTCAACGTCACCGGACCCGAGCGCCCCTTGACCATGGGCGAGCTTCTGGACACCTGTCGCCGGGTGAGCGCGAGTAACGCCCAATTCATTTGGGCGAGCGACGCATTCTTGCAAGCCAATGCTGTCGCACCGTACACCGAGATGCCGCTCTGGATCCCCGGAGATCTTGCAGGCTTCAATACTGTCGATTGCCGCCGCGCTATCGCCGCCGGACTTGTCACTCGCCCGCTTGCCGAAACCGTGCGCGACACTCTCCAATGGGATGCGAATCGACCGGAACCCCCGGCCCCTGATCGCCGATTCGGCGCCCCCGGGAGCATGAAGCCGGAGCGGGAGCAGGAGCTTCTCCGGGCCTGGCGCGAGGCATCGGGCCACCCCGCCGGCGCCTCCATGTGATGCCCGGGTAGTGGCCTGTGTCAAAAATGACCCACTACCTTGCCCGGCCGCTGTTGACCGCGACGGCCCGGTAAGGCACAATCGGATTGCCGTTTCCCGCCCGGGCCCCCCTCCGTCGTCCGGGAGCTTCACATCTCGGTCCTCTCGCATTGCGTCGCCTGGCCAATGTCCCCTCGCACGGCCAGGCGACCGGAAGTCGCTGCCGGCATGACAGATTCAAATGATCTCCGCTCACGGCGATCAAGGGCGTCGCGCCTGCGCATTCCACTCCTTGTCGCCTTCCTGGCATTGCTGACCGGGCTTGCAGGTTGTGTTCCCGCTTACGAGGCCCGCCTGCGATCACTCCGGGAACGGGGTGATCTGGACGGCGCAGATCGCCTCCTCGCCCGCGCCCAAGACCGTAGCCCCGAAGATGCGGTCATCACCCGGGAGCGCGGCATTCTCGCATTCGAGCGCGGCAAGATGGATGAAGCCATCCCGCCTCTCGAACGAGCGATGTCCCTCGATTCAAAAGATGGCCGTGCCGCTCTCTATCTTGCTGCCGCCAGCGACCGCAACGGCAAGTGGAGCGAGGCCTCCATTCGCTACCGCCGGGCGGAGATGATCTGGCAGGCATCGCCGGAGTTCGAGGCCCGACATCCTGAATTTGCCGCCGCGCTCTCGTGTCAGCGTCAGATGGTTGATGCGCGGCGCATCACCGAGCTTGTCGAATCGCGGCTGGAGGCCGAGCGCACATCGTCGGCCCCGCCGAAGGGTCAACGCATTCTCTTCCTACCCT
Source organism: Candidatus Eiseniibacteriota bacterium (assembly GCA_044867365.1). Classification (GTDB taxonomy): domain Bacteria; phylum Eisenbacteria; class RBG-16-71-46; order CAVPCR01; family CAVPCR01; genus JBIOUT01. The sequence goes on from JBIOUT010000390.1 coordinate 2,927, forward strand.
TTGCCCCCGGCGGCAGCGACGCGGCTTTGAGCCTCCGCCTCGGGCTTGCGGCGTTGCTTTCCGCCGACTGGGAGCGCGCCCCCGCCGCCGAGCCGGTTCCGTTCGTTGAGCTCGTCGCTTTTCTCCGCGCTCTCGATTCACCTCTCGACGGGAGGATCGGCCCCGAGCTCCGCACGCGTCTGGCCCGGCTCACGGGTGCACGCTATGTCGTCGACGGCAGGCTGACCGAGCTCAACGACGTCGTAACCGTGGCTCCGGTCTTGATCGACCTGGCAGCAGGCGCCGAGGGAGATCCCAAAGAGCAACGCCTCGAGTATCAAGAGTCGCGAGTCGGCACCATCCTCGATCTCGAAAAGACACTGCTTTTCCGTGTGACCGGGGTCTTCGGGGTCGAGCTCACTCCCGGTCAACAGTCAGCGCTCGGACAGTTCACCGCGAAGAGCGGACTCGCCGTCCTTCTCTATGGCGAGGCCATGCGCCTCATCGATGCGGGGAAAACCTCGCAAGCCGCCGAGCGCCTGGACCAGGCGGTCAGTCTGGATCCCGGCTTCCGGGCGGCGCGAGAGGCCCGGCTCTCCATCGATCATTGCCAAACCTCGGCGGGCGATACGCAGACTTTGATCAGTCTCTATGAATCGGCGCGCCGCGCCGATGAGGACGTCGATCTCCGGCGCCAGCTCCTCTCCCAGACCACTCAAGAGGCGGGAAGGATCGGCGGTCCGGAAGGCGAAGGGGAGAACTTGTCCATCAATCGGCCGCTCGGAGCCGGCTCGGTGAGCGTTCCGATCTCGCTCCCTCGCTGAGCGAGAAACCGAAGATGAAGCCCTCCATTTCATCCAGGCTCGCCGGTCTGTTGATCGCGGGTGTGGTGACCGCCGCTGTGTCGATCGCCGCGGCGACTCTCTTCACCGGTGAAGCGGGGGCACAGACTATCGGCGAAGAATCGGATACCGGGTTCTTCCCGCGCGCCGCCGAAGTTTCGGTGGGCATCTCTTATCGCAACTGGTCGATTAAGCCGACTGAGGGAGAGAACTTCAGCGTCCGCCAGTTCGTGCTTCCGGCGTACGCGCACAGCGTACTGCGTGACGACGTCGAGGTCTCCTACCTCTTCAACATCGCCCACTCCAATCTCGCTGCCGGTCCTGGGGAGACTGGCAGTCTCTCCGGAATCACCGACGGCAAGCTGGCGCTCAACTACTTCTTTCCCGATCGCCGCTTTTCGGCGGGCCTCGGCTTGCGGGTGCCCACGGGCAAGAGCCGACTCGATCCCGAAGAAGAAGCGGTCGCCAGTCAACTGGCCGAGCGCATCTTCGGCTTCCGGGTCAAGCACTATGGCGAGGGAACGGATGTCGAAATGCGCGGCGGCTTCGCCACTCTTCTTGGCAACGGGATCGCAGTCTCAGCCGGCGCCTCCTATCTGATGAAGGGCGACTTCCAGGTCCTGAGCCCGGTGGAGCAGCAAGAGAGCACCTACCAGCCGGGCAACGAGCTTTCGGCGCTGGCGAGCGCCCGCGGCCGGGCATTCGGCCGAGAGTGGACGGGACGAGTGCAGTTCACTTCATTCGGAACCGACCGCAGTGACGGCACCGATGTGATCAAAGAAGGGAGCGAATCCAGCCTCCGGCTGCGGGTCCGTGATGAGCTGCTTTTCGGGGTCGTCGAATGGGAAACCGACGCTCTCTGGAAGGGCGACACCGACATCGTGGGCGCGGGTGGGTTGCCTCCGACTCGCGATGTGAGCGGCAGCATTCTACGGCTGGGCGGAGCATTCAGCGGCCGGATCGATCGCCTCACCGAGCTCGGCGGCCGCGCCGGCGTGAGCTGGTATGGGGAGAGCGATCGAGGAGTCGGTGACGGTTTGATCTTCGAGCTCGGTCCACGACTCAAGCGAACTCTCCGTCCGCGGCTCGATCTGAACCTCGGTTATTCCCTGTTCTTCGGGCACGCTGAAAACGGGACCGTCGACCTCACCGGGCAGGATGTTACCTTGGCCTTCGGCCTCGGGATCGAGGCACCGTCGAACGGCAGGGGCAGGGGAATCCCATGAGGCTGACGATGGCTCTTCTGAGGGTCCCCGTCCGGCTGAGGGCGTCGGCACTTGGGATCGCCATCGCGGCCTTGTGCGCGCTGCGTTGCGCCGACAATCCGGCGACCGCTCCGTTCCTCGATTCAGGCGGCGCTGAAATCGAGCTCCGACTGGTGGACGGTCCGCTGGCTCCTCCCGCCGTCCCACTGTCGCCCCTTGCGCCCCCCGAGACGCCACTCACCCTGGGCGGCTGCGAGCCGCCGCCGAGCGGATTCCCGGAGGACGTGCAAGTCACCGTCTCCGTCCACCCGCCGAGTGGCGCCACTCTCATCCGCTCGATCGCCATCCCGGCGAGGACCCAACGGGCGGTCGTCGTCGAAGGGCTCGCTCCCGGAGACGGCTATCACGTCGAAGTGGAGGTGGTGGTTCGCGGTTTGCCGGTCTTCGAGGGGAGGAGCTTCCCGTTCGTCGTCTTTCCGGGAGGCCGCACCGTGGTGCCCGTCGATCTTTCGCCTCCGTTCGGTCGCCGAGCTGTCCTCGCTATCGGACGACCTGAGATCACGGACACCGAAGCAAGGGTCCCGGTACTTGCTTCCCATTCACAGCCGGTGCGCGGGATCGAGTTCGAATTCTGCTTCGATCCCGGCGTGCTCGAGCCAATCGGCGCCCAGGCGGTGGGCTCGAGAGTCGCCGACTTCCGTGGCACCGGCGGCCAAACGGCGCCAGGGATCTATCACGCGATACTCTGGTCTCCCGATCCTGGCGCTCGTCTGGTCCCCGGACGAGACAAGGTGCTCGAGATCGCTTTCAGGTTGCGCTCGCCGGGGTCCGGCGGCAGCTCGAATCTCGTCTTCCAGAATGCGCTCGTCACCGATTCACCCGATTCCCTGAGCTTCAGCACCTACTTCTTTGACGGACAGGTGCGGCCGTGAGCAAGCCGCCGGCGCGGGGTGGGTTGGCGCTCCGATTAGCGCTCGGATTCCCCGGCGCTCTCTTCATCGTCGCCTCGACTCTTGGCGCCGGAGCGGCCTTCGGACAGAGCCCGCCGGTTGCGGATCCGGGCGGTCCGTACTCCGGCAACGTCGGAGAATCGATCCAGTTCGACGGGACGGGCTCGAGCGATCCGGACGGCGATCCACTCACCTACCTGTGGAACTTCGGCGACGGCTCGACCTCGACCGACCCCGCCCCAACGCACACCTATCCCCTTGGCGGCGTCTACCTGGTAACGCTCACCGTGACCGACCCTCTACTCCTCAGCGACGTCGGTCTGACTACGGCCACGATCAATGCGGGTCCGACAGCCAACGCCAACGGGCCGTATCAGGGGAACGTGGGGCAATCGATTCCTTTCTCAAGCTCCGGCTCGAGTGACCCCGAAAACGACCCACTTACCTACCGCTGGGAATTCGGCGACGGCACGACCTCGACCGCCGCCAATCCGAATCACACCTACGCGAGCGGTGGCCTTTTCACCGTCATCCTCACGGTCCGCGATCCCGGCGACTTGAGCGGTTCCGATCAGACGACGGCGAATATCAACCGGCCGCCGGTTGCCAACGCCAATGGTCCCTACTCGGGCAACCAGGGGCAATCCATTGCCTTCACATGCGACGGGTCGAGCGATCCCGATGGCGACCCCCTCACGTATCTCTGGGATTTTGGGGACGGAAGCACATCGACCGCCGCCAACCCGAATCACACCTATTCGTCGGGCGGCAACTTCGTCGTCAGCCTCACGGTCGCCGATCCCGGAACCTTGAGCGACTCCGACGAGACGTCCGCGAGCGTAAACCGGCCGCCGGTCGCCAACGCCAACGGCCCGTACTCGGGCAACGTCGGCCAGTCCATCCCCTTCTCGAGCGCCGGATCGAGTGATCCCGACGGCGATCCGCTCACTTACCTCTGGGAGTTCGGCGACGGAAGCACGTCGACCGAAGCCAACCCGAACCACACCTATCAGACCCGTGGCTTCTTCATCGTCATCCTCACGGTGAGCGATCCGGGTAACTTGACTGGCGTCGATCAGACGACCGCCGATATCAACGGACCGCCGATCGCCAATGCCAATGGTCCCTACTCCGGGAACGTCGGCCAGTCCATCCCCTTCTCGAGCGCCGGCTCGATTGACCCCGATGGGGATCCACTCACCTATTTGTGGAACTTCGGCGATGGAAACACCTCGACCGCCGCCAATCCATCGCACACCTATCAGACCGGAGGTCTCTTCGACGTCACACTCACGGTCACCGATCCCGGAGACTTGGGCGACTCCGATCAGACAACCGCCGATATCAACCGGCCGCCGGTCGCCAAGGCCAACGGTCCTTACTCGGGGAACGTCGGCGAGGCCATCCCCTTCTCGAGCATCGGCTCGATTGACCCCGATGGGGACCCACTCACCTATTTGTGGAACTTCGGTGACGGCTCGACGTCGACGGCCGCCAATCCGTCGCACACCTATAAGACAGGCGGCTCCTTCAACGTTACACTCACGGTCACCGATCCCAGAGACTTGGGCGACTCCGATCAGACAACCGCCGATATCAACCGGCCGCCGGTCGCAGACGCCAACGGGCCTTACTCGGGGAACAAGGGCCAGCCGGTCGACTTCTCGAGCGCCGGTTCGGGCGACCCCGACGGCGACGCGATCACCTACCTGTGGAACTTCGGCGACGGCTCGACCTCGACGGCCGCGAACCCAACCCACACCTACGCGTCTGGCGGCACGTACACCGCCACCCTCACCGTTCGCGATCCGGGAGGGCTCACCGGTCAGGATCAAGCCGGGGTCAGCATCGGCGGCTCGCCCGTCGCCAATGCCAACGGCCCCTACTCGGGCAACGTCGGCCAGTCGATCCCCTTCTCGAGCGCCGGCTCGAGCGATCCCGACGGCGACCCGCTAACCTACTTGTGGAACTTCGGTGACGGCTCGACCTCGACCGCCGCCAATCCGTCGCACACCTATCAGACCGGAGGTCTCTTCGACGTCACGCTCACCGTTCGCGATCCTGGGAATCTGACGGGCACCGATCAGACGACCGCCGACATCAATCGGCCGCCGACCGCCAAGGCCAACGGCCCGTATTCGGGAAACGTCGGCCAGGCTATCGCCTTCTCGAGCTCCGGCTCAAACGATCCTGACGGCGACCCACTCACCTATTTGTGGAACTTCGGTGACGGCT
>JBIOUT010000391.1:0-3951 GCA_044867365.1 Candidatus Eiseniibacteriota bacterium
ACCGACCTGATCAAGGGCCGGGTCCTGGTGCCGCACAACGGCTCCTATCATCGGCTCCGCTGGGTGGTGCGGCACGAGCTGGTGCATGCGGTCATGCTCGAGAAGCTGAACCAGCTTCTGCACGAGAACAAGAAGGCCCGCTACACCTATCCGCCGCTCTGGTACGTCGAAGGGTTGGCCGAGTTCCTGGCCGCCAAATGGGACTCTCGCGCCGACATGGTGCTTCGCGATGCGGTGATCAACGATCATCTGGTGCCCATCGACGAGCTGTGGAAGGTGAACGGCACCTTCCTCATGTACAAGGAGGGGCAGTCGATTCTCCTCTATATCGAAGAGAAGTACGGGCGCGCCAAGGTGCTCGATCTACTCGTCAATTGGTGGAAGAGCGAAGACCTGGACCGGCTCGTTGTCGACGTCCTGGGAGTGTCGCTCGAAGAGCTCAATCAAGGATGGACCGAAGAGCTCAAGCATCGTTACTTCCCCCAGGTTAAGAATCGGGATGCAGTCGATCTCGCCGCGACCCGCGTCGTCGGCTATGGAGCCTTCAATCTCGCCGCTTGCCCGCTGCCGCCGCTCCCCACCGCTCGCGCCGGAGAATCGGGATCCACCGCCAAGCCGGGAGATCTCGAGCTCGTCTTTCTCTCCAGTCATCAGGGATTCGCCGGCCTACGTCACGGGGTGTACCACCCGGGGACTCGCCCTGAGGACGGGCCCGAGCCGGTGCTCCTGGTCAAGGGCGGCACCTCGGAGAACTTCGAGAGCCTCCACTTCTTCGAGAGCGCCCTCGATGTCAATGCCGATCGCGAGGTGGCCTTTGTCGCCAAGCGCGGAGCGCGCGACGTCATTCACATCGTCGATGTCGATCATCGCTCGTTGGTCGCCACCCTCGACCTGCCGGGGCTGGTGGGGCTCTCGTCGCCCGGCTGGTCTCCCGACGGCAAGCAAATCGTCGTCAGCGGAGTGAGCGAAGCCGGACTCCGCGATCTCTATGTGGTTGGCCGAGACGGCAAGGGGCTCCGTGCTCTCACCACCGACCACTACGATGACCGCGACCCGGACTGGTCCCCGGACGGAACCCGCATCGTCTTCTCGTCCGATCGCTGTCCGGAGGGTCCCGAAGGCGCGTACAACCTCTACATGCTCGAGGTGGCGACCGGGGCGATCACCCGGCTCACTCAGGGCGCCTATGAAGACGCCGAGCCGGCCTTCTCGCCCGACGGCGGGCAGATCGCTTTCCGTTCCAATCGGCGGGACCAGACCTATGACATCTATCTCACCGATTTGGCGGGAAACGTCGAGCCGTTGGTCGGCTTCCAGACTTCGGCGCTCGATCCGGAATGGACGCCGGACGGCCGCAGTCTCCTGTTGAGCACCTTCGTCGGTCAGAGCTTCTCCGTCCATCAGTGGTCGCTGCCCGAGGGGCCGCAGCCACTGGCGGAAGGCGAGAGCGCCGGAGAGGCAGAGATGGGCCCGCTCGAGCTTGCCCAGCCTGCGGGCGCCCAGGGCGGCGCGAGCATCGATGAGCCGGCGCCGCTACTCGCCACCACGAGTGCCGCAGGGGCGGCCCCATCCCCGGAGTCGGAGAGCAGTAGCGAAGAGGCGGCGAGCACCAACTGGCAACCCGCACCTCCCGATTCGAGCTATCCGGTGACCGGCTATCGCCGCCGCTTTGGGCTCGATCTCATCCAGGGCGGGGTCGTCTACGACCCGGACTTCGGCGGCGGGAGCGGCGGGCAGGTGGCGTTCTCCGATCTCCTCGGCAACGAGCAGCTCCTCTTCTTCCTGGCCAATGACGGCGGTGGGGATAGCGGGGGCAGCTTTGTCGACGCCTTCGACGTGGGCTTCACTTATTTCAATCAGGCGCGGAGATTGAACTGGGGGGTAGGCGCATTCCGCCTCTCCCGGACTTACAACGCCGATCTGGATGTTTTTCGCCGCGAAAGCCGATTGGGCGGATTGCTCATCGCCAGCTATCCCCTCACCAAGTTCAATCGCGTCGAGACTTCTCTCGTGGTGCGGCGGATATCCGATCACCTCTACCGGCAGGGGATTCAGGACGACACCTACTTCGTCTCGAATCTGCTCTCGTATGTGCACGATGCGACCCTGTGGTCGATGGCCGGCCCCTTCGACGGCTCCCGCTACAATCTCACTCTCGGCCTCACCGCCGACATCGGAGCCGGGCTCGGGGACTACACGAGCATCCTCGGCGACTATCGCCGCTACCAGAGATTGAGCCGGGATTTGATCTACGCCCTGCGCGGAATCGGGCGCTTCAGCTTCGGCGAAGAGGGACAGCGCTACTTCATCGGCGGCGCTTACAGCCTGCGCGGCTTTCCTCGACGTTACGTGGCCGGACGCCGGCTGGTGATGCTGAACCAGGAAGTGCGCTTTCCGCTGATCCAGCGCATGGTCCTGCGCCTGCCGATGGGTCCGGTCGACATGCCGGTCTTCTACGGCGCCGCTTTCATCGATGGCGCCTGGGCCGGGGATCCCCAATGGGCCGAGCGTCCACTGGGCAGCCTCGGCTTCGGCATCTACATCGGCGGCGGCCCCTATCCGCGGCTCCGGGTCGATTTCAGCCGAACCACCGACTTCCGCACCTTCTCGCCCTCGACCGACACTGAATTCTCGATCGGCTTCAATTACTGATCGCCCGATCGCCGCGCTGATCGCCCGGAAGCGAGGCGAGGCTGCGCCCGAATCATCTCTCGGCTACAATAGAGGGCATGAGAACCCGAGCCTGCATCGTCGTCGTTGGCGTCTTTTTCTTTCCCGCCTTCGCCGCCGCCCAGACCAGCTTCAACATGTCGCTCGTGTCCAATGTGCCGCTCTCGACCGCGACCGATGTGTCGGCGGACGGCAACCTGGTTTTCGTCGGCCGGAGCCAGTCCGGGGCCTCGATCGTCGACGTGACCAATCTCAATTCACCGGTCGTCCTCACCACCTGGGTGCATCCGACCCTGGCGCAAGTGACCAATGCGCTACGACCGCTCGGGCATTACCTCTATGTCTCGAACGAAACGAGCGGCCCGTTCGGGCTCTATGCGCTCGACATCAGCAATCCCTCGGTGCCGGTCCAGGTGGCGGCGCTCGGTCCGCCTGATTTCTCGCCTAACGTGCACAACCTGTGGGCGGTGAACAACCACCTCTATACCGCCGGCTACGGAACCCCGGGCGGGAACATCGTCGTCAATGTCACCAATCCGGCGATGCCGGTCAGGGAGGCGCTCATTCCCACCGGGATCCATGACAACACGGTCGTCGGCAACACCCTCTACATTGCCGGCGGCTTCGACGGGACCTATCTCTACGACATCACCAATCCGACCAGTCCCCTCCAGTTGTCCCATTTCACCGCCGAGACCCCGGATACCATGTACTACGCCCACATCGCCTGGCCGATCGATGATCGCTATGTCTTCCTGGCCGAGGAGGTGCAGCGGCCGCCGGCAGGCTTCGGGCGGGGGAGCTTCCGGGTCGTCGACTTCGGCGATCCGCAGAACCCGGTTGCGGTCTTTCGCTGGTATTCGGAGAACGCCAAGGACGATTCGGACATCACGACCCACAATGTCTACGTGGTCGGCCAGTTCGCTTACCTGAGCCACTATCAGGATGGGGTGCGGGTCATGGATGTCTCCGACCCGCGCGAGCCGGTCGAGGTGGGGTGGTACGACACCTACCCCGAGGAAGCGCTGAGCCTTTTCCAGGGCTGCTGGGGCGTCTATCCCTTCCAGGGCAACAATCGCATCTTCGCCTCGGATCGCTCCCACGGCCTCTTCATCCTCAGCTTCAACGGCGCCCGCAAAGCCACTCTCCAGGGCGTAGTTCGCGATGCGGTGACTCTCAATCCCATCCCCGGCGCCGGGGTCAAGACGCTGACCGCCAACCGTTCCACCTTCGCCGGCGGCGGAGGCGCCTATACGCTCAAGACCGGCTCCGGCACCCATC
>JBIOUT010000392.1:0-14842 GCA_044867365.1 Candidatus Eiseniibacteriota bacterium
TGACGAAGACGATGTGGGCCGCGGGGGCGAGGTGACGCAAGCGAGCGAGCGCCGGCAGGGCAAGGGCGACGTCTCCGAGCGAGCTGAAACGGATGGCGAGAAACTCCGTTCTTCCGGAGCGGGATCGGCTCACCACAGCGCCTCGCGGAGTGGAGGCTCGATCTCCGGAGCGACGGTCGCCTCCTCGATGGCGTAGAGGCGGCTATAGAGACCGCCGCGCTCGAGCAGGTCCAGATGCCGGCCTTCCTCGACGATGCGGCCGCCGTCGACAACCACGATGCGGTCGGCGCCGCGCACGGTCGATAGCCGATGGGCAATGACGAAGGCGGTGCGCCCGGTCATCAAGCGCGCGATCGCTGCCTGCACCAGTCTCTCGGACTCGGAGTCGAGAGCGGAAGTCGCTTCATCGAGAATCAGGATCGGCGGATTCTTGAGGATGGCGCGGGCGATGGCCAAACGCTGTCGCTGTCCGCCGGAGAGCCGCACTCCACGATCTCCGATCTCGGTCGAGTAGCCGCGAGGCAGGGCCTCGATGAATTCGGCGGCGTTGGCGGCCTCCGCCGCCTCGCGCACCGCCGCCTCCGGCACCGCCTCATCGCCGTAAGCGATGTTGGCCCGCACCGTATCGTTGAAGAGGATGATCTCCTGGGTGACGATGCCGATGAGCCGGCGCAGATCGGCAAGCTTGAGATCACGCAGATCGACGCCGTCGAGGGTGATCCGCCCGGCCGTGGGGTCGTAGAACCGCGGCACGAGATCGGCGAGCGTCGATTTTCCCGCTCCCGAGGGACCGACCAGAGCCACAACCTCTCCCGCCCGGACTTCGAGATCGATGCCCTCGAGCACGTTGCGACCCGGCTCATAGGCGAACTCCACGCCTTCGCAGCGAATCGCACGGCTGAAGCCCTGCACCGCTCTCGCTCCTGGCCGCTCGACGACCGAGGGTTTGATCGCCAAGAGACCGAAGATGCGCTCTCCGGCCGCCATGCCGTCCTGGAGCTCGGTGTTGACCGAGGCGATCCGCCGGAAGGGACGGATCATCGACAGCATGGCGACCAGAAACAAGAGGAACCGGTCGGGAGCCAGGGTTCGCTCGATGAGAATCAGCTTGCCGCCATAGGCGATGACCGCCACCGCCGCCGCCACCCCGACGAACTCGGAGAGCGGGCTCGACAACGCCCAGTAGCGCCGCAGCCGAACGAAGGCGCGATAGGCGCGCTCGGCGGCGTCTCGGAAGCGACCGATCTCGAACGGCTCCATGGCGAAGGCTTTGACCACCCGCATGCCGGCGATGGTCTCGTGGAGCACCGCGGTGAGATCGGCCATCCGCTCTTGGGTGCGCTCGCTCGATCGCCGGAGCCGCTTGCCGAGGGCGACGATGAGGAGGGCGCTCGGCGGAACGACGACGAGCGACACCAGCGCCAGGGGAACGCTGACCCAGAAGACCCAGAAGAGACTGGCGATGAGAAGCAGGATTTCCCGGGTGGTGACGAAGAGCCCGGAGGTCAGCGCCCCGCGCACCAGGCCAACATCATTGGTCACTCGTGAGATGAGATGTCCCGCCCGCCGCCGGTGGAAGAAGTCGAGGGAGAGGGTCGTGTAATGGGCGAAGATGCGGTTCCGCAAGTCGCGCACCACCGCCTGCTCGATCTTGTTGACCAGGATCTGCTCGATGTAGCCCGCGAGCCCCTTGAGGAAGAAGACGAGGAGGATGGCGATGCACACGCGCTTGAGTGCCGATGCCGGCTCGCCGGCGTAGAGCAACGCTTCGATCCGATCCCGGATCCCGCCGGCTCCAGCGCGCTCGGCCAAGCGCTCGAGCGGCGACTCGACTTGTCCCGTGGATTTCGTCCCGCTTTCCGCAACGCCCGGAGCCTGCTCGACCGCATTCTTCGCCCCGCTCCGCGCGAAGAGGGCGCGGGTCAGGGGCGAGATCATTCCGATCGACGCTCCGCTCAGGATGGCGAAGGCGAGCGAGGCGAGAAAGGTCTGGACGAGGAGCCTCCGGTAGGGGCGGAGGGTGCCCAGGAGGGCGAAGGCGATCTTCATCCCCGGCCCATGACGGGGTCAGGGGTTCCGATCCGCGAGTTCAGTGTCGATGTCGAAGCTCGCCGCATCGAAGTCCTCGCGGCGGTCTTCGGCCCGTTTGGCCAGAAGACCGGCGTCGATGAGATTGAAGACGATATCCCCGAACTGGCTCGAGCGGGTGATCCCCCACAGGTTGCACACGGTCTTGGCCATGGAACCGTATTGCTCGAGGGCATGATCGCGGATCCCCGCCATCAGCTCCGCCGCGGTGACATGGCCGCTCCGGCCGATCCGCTGAATGGTGACCCCCAGGGCTTCGAGGACGAAGCCATAGGCCTCGGCACGATAGCGGGGATCGCGTTCCAGGATCTCGTCGATCTTTTGATTGCGCTCGGTGTCCAGATCCATGGCTTGAATGTTTGATCGGCTCGAATGTCGATCGGCTCAATCGGTGATGGCGCACGCCGGGTAGCCGACCACCTGCCAGCGATCGCCGGTGACATCGCCGGAATTCCGGTAGCAGAGCACATGGACCTCGCTCCCGCCAAGGGCGCGCGCCGCGAACAAGACCGCCGCCATCGGACCGCCCCCACACGCCTCGCACGTGCCGCTCCGGAGCTCGTCGAGGAGCCCCTCGGGGTCGAAGGCCGCCACCCGCTCGAGGGCTCGCTGGTCCATCTCCACCGCCTGATCATACGAATGATAGTGGGAGAGATCGGAGCTGGCGATGAGGAGACTCTTCGCCGAACGGGCCGCCGCCGCCAGCGCCGCCCCCAGCCGCTCGCAGTTCATTCGATCCTGTTTACCCATGACCAGGGGCACCAAGCGAAACCGACCGAGCCGCCGTTGCAGGAAGGGGAGCTGGACCTCGAGCGAATGCTCGTCGTCGTGCACGGCATTGCGGCGGACGATGGTGGGCTCGCCGGCGCAAAGCTCGGCGATCGCCTGCCGATCCACCACCACCTCACCGAGCGGGGTGGCGAAGGCGTCTCCGTCCCAGGCGGCCACCCCGAGAAAGGCGGCGTGATGGCTGGGACCGACGACGAACACCCGTTCGAACTCGGCTCCGGCGGCGAGCTGGCGGTAGCCGGCCGCCGCCACCGCCCCCGAGTACATGTATCCGGCATGGGGCTCGATGAGCGCGATCGGCGGAGCGGTGAGATGCGCCGGCTCGGCCTCGGCCAGCATGGCGTCGACGTCGCGCTCGAGACGCACCGCAGAGCCGGAATAGAAGCTCCCGGCGACTGCCGGCGGCCTCAGGGTGCGGCCGGCCCCGGCGGGATTCGACGGCTTCATCACCTGGTTCGATCCTCTCCTGGCCTGGCAGGATGCGATGGGGCCCCACCATCCTACCGGGTCCTGGACATGGGGTCTCCGGAACCGTCCCGCGTCCCGGCCCACTGCCACCGTGCTCAGCCGACCGCCTCGGGACCGCCGTCGACGAACCGCCCGGCCCGGATCAACGTGTCCCGCCGCCACCGCCGATCATCGTGTCGCGGATGGTCGCGATTCCAATGGAGGCCTCGCGACTCCCGCCGCCGCCGTGCCGAGCGGATGATGAGCTCGGCGAGAAGGCCGATGTTGCGGAGCTCGACGAGATCGGCATCAAGGACGAAATCGCGGTAGCTCGCCTCGATCTCCTCGCGCAGGATGCGGATTCGCCGCTCGGCCCGCTCGAGCCGCTCGTCGCTGCGAACGATGCCGACGTAGTCCCACATGAGGCGGCGCACTGCATCCCAGTTGTGATCGAAGGTGACGGTCTCCCGCGGCCGCCCCGCCCTTCCCGGCTCCCACGCTTGAACCCGCGGCCGGCGCTCGCCCCGACCGACGATCGCCCGCACGCTCCCGGTCACCCGGTGGGCGAACACCACCGCCTCGAGGAGCGAATTGGATGCCAGTCGATTGGCGCCGTGCACGCCGGTCATCGCCACCTCCCCCACCGCCAGCAATCCGGGGAGGGAGGTGCGCGCCCGGAGATCGGTGACCACGCCGCCACATTGATAGTGGGCGGCGGGAACGACCGGGATCGGTTCGCGGGTCATGTCGATCCCGAGCTCTCGGAGCCGGGCATCGATCATCGGAAAGCGCTCCCGCAGGTGTCCGCGATCGAGATGGGTGACATCGAGCCAGACATGCGGGTCGCCTCGCCGCTTCATCTCGGCGTCGATCGCGCGGGCCACCACATCGCGGGGGGCGAGCTCGGCGAGCGGATGGAGGCGCGGCATGAAGCGCTTGCCATCGAGATTGCGGAGCACTCCCCCTTCTCCCCGCACCGCTTCGGTGATCAGGAACGAGCGCGCCCGCGGATGATAGAGACAGGTGGGATGGAACTGGACGAACTCGAGATTGCCGACGAGCGCTCCCGCCCGATAGGCGATCGCCACCCCGTCGCCGGTGGCGATGTCCGGATTGGACGTATAGAGGTAGACCCGACCCGATCCGCCCGAAGCGAGGATGGTCGCCGCCGCAGCCACCGGCTCGATGGCGCCGGTGGCGGTATCCATGACGTAGGCGCCCCAGCATCGCTCGCCTCCACCCTTCTTCCCCCGCCCGATCTTCCGCTCACCCCGACGTCCCAGCCGCGAGGCGAGGATGAGATCGACCGCCATGTGGTTCTCGAGAAGCGTGATCCTGGGGTTCGCCGCCACCGCCTCGAGGAGCACCCGCTCGATCTCACGACCGGTCATGTCGGCGGCGTGCACGATCCGCCTGCGGGAGTGTCCGCCTTCACGACCCAGGGCGTACGAACGTCCGGCGCGCGAGAAGCGGACTCCGAGCTTGACGAGCTCGCGCACCCGCGCCGGTCCCTGCCGAACGATGAGCTCGACCGCATCGCGGTGACAGAGCCCCACCCCCGCCCGCAGGGTGTCCCGCACATGGAGATCGAAGCGATCGGATCGATCGTCCATGACCGCGGCGATTCCCCCCTGGGCGTAGTTGGTGTTGGATTCCCGGTCCTCCTTTTTGGTCACCACCAGGACGCGACCGATGGCCGCGCATCGGAGCGCCGCTGAAAGCCCGCCGATGCCCGAGCCGATGACGAGGACATCCGTTTCGCTTCTGGCCACGCTCTGACTTCCTCAGTCGCGGTGAACGGCCTTCGAGATTCCGATCTCGGTCCTATTGCGGAAGGACGGCTCGAGCGCCTTCCCGGCCACCGCGGCTACCGCGGCGAGAAGCGCCTCCTCCCCGGCGAGGAGCTCGAGATCGATGACCGCCACCCAGACGGGCGTCCCGCTCTCGCGCAACCGCTCGCGCCAGGGAAGGAGACGCGGCTCGTCTTTCTCGGTGGTGACGATCGCCGCGAGGCCTCGTGAGCGCGAAGCGATGACCTCGACATCCCGCGCCGCGTAACGATGGTGATCGGCGAACTCGATCCGCTCGGCGACGTCGAGGCCCGCGGCCTCGAGAGTCGCGGTCAGGCGCTCGGGACGAGCGATGCCGGCGACCGCCGCGACGCGGCCGGGAGGGAGAGGCTCGAGCGGCATCCGCTCCTCGCCCAGACGATGCAATCCGCAGAGCGACGGACGGGCGACAGCAACCGGCTTCCCGGGGGCGAGGCTTATCACCTCGCCGAGTGCCGGTGACGCAAGGGACACATCGGAAGCGGGAGGGAGGACGACCACGATCCAATCGGCGCGGGCGAGCGAAGCCGGCGGCTCGCGGAGCCTGCCCTGGGGCAGAAGATGTCCCCTGGCGAGCGGCTCGCCGGCCGCCACCACCACCACATCGAGCTCGCGGCGAAGCGCGCGGTGCTGGAAACCGTCATCGAGGAGATAGACGCCGTTCGGCAGATAGGAGGCGAGCACCTGGGCGGCGCGGCGGCGGTGGGCATCGACTCCCAGAACGAGCGCGGGGAGACGCTTACGCAGGAGCCATGGCTCGTCGCCGATGACCTCGGCACCGGGAATGGGTGCCGCACTCGGAGGAAGGATGACGCTCTTCCGCTCCCGGCGCCCGTAACCGCGAGTCAGCACTCCCACCGGAACGCCCGCGGCGAGAAGACGCTCGGCGAGGTAGAGGGTGAGTGGAGTCTTTCCCGATCCGCCGGCAGTCACGTTGCCGATCGAGATCACGGGGAGAGGCGACCTCTCCGCCCTCAGCCATCCTCGATCATAGAGTCGATTGCGAATGCGCACGGCCAGTGCATAGAGACCGGCGGCCACGGAAGCGGCGCTCCCCGCTCGACCTCGAGTACGAAGGACGTTCTCTGCGCCCGGTGCATGGAGAGAGCGAAGGTGACGTGACGAAGACACCGATGACACGTCGATCAGGGAATCAAACCCAGCCGCTTGATGGCGAAGGCGGCGGCTCGCCGCGCCGCGCCACGCGCCCCGGCAACGGCCGTGCGGGCGCGCTCGCCGGCCGAAGCGGCGTGATCAGGATGATTGATAAAGGGAGCGAGCGCCCGCGCGAGCGATTCGGCGCCGCGCTCGCCGCGACCATGCGCCACCTGCACGCCACCCCCTGCGGCGACGAGTCGCTCGATCTCTCCCGCCGAGTCGCGATGGCGCGGTCCGAAGAGGACCGCTCGACCGCACGCCGCCGGCTCGAGCAGATTGTGCCCGCCTTTGCCTGCGAAACCTCCACCCACGACCGCCACCCATCCCAGGGCATAGGCCTCGGCCAGCTCCCCCAGCGTATCGAGGATCAACACATCGGCATCCCCCGCCGCGGCCCGCGCGGTAGCGGCGAGAGGCATGGCGAGGCCGGTGCGGCGAACGCTCCGCCGCCCGCTCCGGCGGACGAGCCGCTCCACTTCGGGCAAACGATCGAGGTGGCGGGGGGCGAGGATGAGGAACGGCCGGAGCGGAGGCTTCGCCCGTTCGAGAATAGTCAGCGCCTCGAGCACGATCCTCTCGTCACCGGGCCGGGTGCTGCCGGCGACGACGACCGGCCGTCCGGTGAGGGGGACAGGTGGTTCCGGAGCCACAGACCATGGGACCGCATCGAACTTGCTCGAGCCGACGACGGCAATCGCTTCCTGGGGGACGCCGATCGCGGCGAAACGGGCGGCGTCGGCCGGGCTCTGCGCCGCGACCCCGGCGAGACCGCTCACCAGCGGACGGAAGAGCGGAGCGAGCATTCGATAGCGGCGGGCGCTCGACGGCGAAAGCCGGGCATTCACCAACACGACCGGGACCCCCTCCCGGTGCGCCTCGCCGAGAAGCCCGGGCCAGAGCTCGGTCTCGGCGATGATCAAGGCATCGGGGGCGAGCGCAGCGAAGGCCCGGTCGAGAGGGGAGTGGAGATCGAGCGGGAGGGCGAATGACTTCTCGGCGCCGACGAGCCGGCGCGCCGCATCGAGACCGGTGTCGGTGAGGGCGCTGACCATGATCCCCGCCCGCGGCAGGGCCGCGGTCAGCTCCGCAAGAATCGGCGGCAAGGCGCCAATTTCTCCGACGGAGGCCCCGTGCACCCAGAGCCGCGGGCTCGCCCGCCCATAGTCCGGCGGCGGCGACAGACGCCCGGCCCGCTCCCGGCGCATCGTCGGGTCGCGCGAATAACGGCGGCGGAGCCGGAGTGCAGGCGACACGAGACCGAGAACGGTCGCATAGGCGCCGCCGAAAAGTCGCTCCGTCCACGACCGGGATTCGCCGCGACCGGTCGCTCCCCCGGGCTCCATTCCCGAGCTCCACGTGCGCGCGTCGCGGGCCACCTGCGGGCGCCGCGCCGCGGCCGACGAGCCAGCCGGGCTCATCGGGCGGCGCTCGCCGGGGCCGCCTCTTCGACGAGGGCAAGCTCGGCAAGGATCGCCGCCGCCGCCCGCTCGGCGGCTCCCGGCCCGCCGAGCTGCTCCCTCACCGCCGCGAGCGCGGCCTCCTGGCGCTCGCGCGCCTCCGGGTCGTGGAGCAACCCCTCGGCCTCGGCGACCACATCTTCGATGCGGAGCTCTTCCTGGATGAACTCGGGCACGACCGGCCGCCCGGCGACGACATTGACCAGGGCGAGCGAAGGGATGGCGACGAGCCGCCGCCCGATCGCATAGGTGAGCCACGAGACCTTATAGAGGACGACCATCGGCGTGCCGAGGAGCGCGGTCTCGAGGGTGGCGGTGCCCACGGCGACGAGCGCCAGATCGGCGGCGCGCACCGCCCGGGGATCGCCTTCTCCGATCACCCGCGCTTCGACCCCGGCGATCGCCGCCTGCTCGGTAACCGCCGCCTCGGGCTGTCCCGGCGCGAGCCGCACCAGAACCTCGAGCCCAGGGAAAGACTCAGCGAGCCGGCGCGCCACCGCCATCATCGGCGGCAGCAAGCGCTGGATCTCGCCGGGGCGGCTGCCCGGCATGAGCACGAGAACCGACCCGCCGCCGATAAGCCCGAGCTCGCGGCGCGCCGCCGCCTTCTCCGGCACCCCGGCCACCTGCTCGACCAGCGGATGACCGACGAGAGTCACCGGAACTCCGGCCTCGCGATAGAGCCTCTCCTCGAAGTCGAAGAAGACGAGCATCCGGCGCACGCTCGAGCGAATCGCCGCCATGCGCCCCGGTCCCCAGGCCCAGATCTGCGGGCTTATGAAGTAGACGACCGGCAATGCCGCGCGCCGCGCTCGCATCGCCAGTCGGAGGTTGAGCCCGGGGAAATCGACCGGAATGAAAAGATCCGGGCGGCGCCCGCCGCTGTTACGCCCCGCTTTGCGCTCGATCCAGGAGAGAAGGAGACGGCGAACGGCGAGCACCTGGCGCCAGCGGACGAGGACATCGGTCACCCCGACCGCGGTCACCTCTTCCATGCGCGCAAAGAGCTCGACTCCGGCGGCCGCCATCGCCGGTCCGCCGAGTCCGATCGAGCGCACCTCGGGACGAAGGGCGTGAATGGCGCGCACGACTTCCGCCGCATGGCGATCTCCGGAGGTCTCGCCGGCCGACCAGAGGATGAGGGGCGGAGAAGTCATCGCCGCGACCGAGACTTGGCCAGCGCCGGCGCCTCTGCGCCTGGTCGCTCATCGGCCCTGTCCGCCATCTCGGCCGCCACCCGCTCGGCGAGAGCGACCGCGCGCAATCCTTCCTCGGCGCCCGGGGCGGGAGTTCGCCCGTTCCGTACCGCAGCAACGAAGGCTTCGATCTCCGCCTGGAGTGGCTCGGCATCGGCCGTGGCATCGATCATCTCGTGCGCAAGCAATCGTTGCGGGTCGAGCGCTCCGTTTGGATCGAGGCCGGAATCCTGAGCTATCGCCTCTACATTCCGCCTCACCACTTCCGCGCTCCGCGCCACGAAATCGATCGAGATGTAGGCATCGGCTTGGAAGATCCTGAGCTTGCGGAGCCGCTCGCGCGACACCCGACTCGCGGTCAAATTGGCGACCAGCCCGTCGGCGAATTCGAGGCGGGCATTGGCGATGTCGGCGGTCGTCGTCAAGACCGGCACCCCGACCGCCGCCACCTGAGTGAGCTCGGCCGAGGTGAAGGAGGCGATGAGGTCGAGGTCGTGGATCATGAGATCGAAGATGACATCGACGTCGAGCCCGCGCCCGGCGAACGAGGAGAGACGATGCCCTTCGATGAACCGCGGGTGGCGGATGCGCGCGGCGATCCGCCGAAAGGCGCCGTTCCATCGCTCGACATGCCCGACCATGAGCGGGGCGCCGCTCGCCGACGCCGCCCTGCCGATCTCTTCCGCCTCGCGCACCGAAGCCGCCATCGGCTTCTCGATCAGGACCGCGACCCCGCGCTCGAGGCAGGGGATGGCGACCTCGGCATGG
Organism: Candidatus Eiseniibacteriota bacterium; assembly: GCA_044867365.1. Taxonomy (GTDB): domain Bacteria; phylum Eisenbacteria; class RBG-16-71-46; order CAVPCR01; family CAVPCR01; genus JBIOUT01. The sequence continues at coordinate 9,733 of JBIOUT010000392.1, forward strand.
AGCTGGGCCGGCACCGCGATCGAGAGCGCATCGACCACGAGTCCAAGCTCGCCGACGCTCGACATCACCCGGCAACCGGTTTCGGTCGCCACCGCCGCAGCGCGGCTCGCGTCGCGATCGACGACGCCGACGAGCTCGACGCCGGGGAGCTGCGAGTAGATCCGCGCGTGATGGGCCCCGAGGTGACCCACCCCCACGACTCCGGCGCGCAGGGGCCCTCCGGAGGAAGCGCCCGGGGAAGCGAGCTCGAGCGCCGCAGGTCTGCCTCTCACCTCGCCGCTCCGGCTACTTGGTGATCCCGCGCTCGGAGGCCTCGATGAAGCGCACGAACGTCTTCACCTCCGGAAAGGACTGGAGCTCGCGCCTGATGCGCTCGAGCGCCTGGCTCACGTTGAGATCCGAGCGATAGACCAGGCGATAGGCGCGTTTGAGCTCGGCCACCGCCTCCGCCGAGAAACCCCGGCGGGCGAGCCCCACCGAATTGAGCCCGGCCACCTTGAGCGGGTTGCCGGCGCATCGCAGGTAGGGAGGAATGTCCTGCGCCACTCGCGAACCGCCGCCGATGAAGGCATGACATCCGATGCGAACGAACTGATGCACCGGTGTGACGCCGCCGAGGATGGCGTAATCATCGACGTCCACATGCCCGGCGAGGTTGACGGCATTGGCCAGGATGACGTGATTCCCGATCGTGCAGTTGTGCGCCACATGGACATAGGCCATGAGGAGATTGTCGTCGCCGATCGAGGTGACTCCGCCCTCCTCGGTGGCGCGATGGATGGTGCAGTACTCGCGGACGGCATTGCGGCGCCCGATCCGCACCCAGCTCTGAGCGCCGCCGTACTTGAGATCCTGGGGCTCGTTGCCGATCACCGCTCCCGGGTGAATGCGGCAGTCCTCTCCGATCTCGGTCCAGCCGTCGAGGATCGCATGCGGTCCGACGATGGTGCGATCGCCGATCTGGACATGGTCGCCGATGATGGCGTAGGGACCGATCCGCACTCCCGCCCCGAGCTCCGCTCTCGGAGAGATGACCGCCGTCGCATCGATGGCGACCGCCACCGGCTCGGTCCTCTCCTCGGCGGAGAACCGCTCTGCGGTCAGCTCTTGCGCCCGCGGCGGTCTCATCGATCGATGATGCTCGATAGGAGATCCGCCTCCGCCACCAGATGCTCGCCGACAAAGGCCTCGCCGTGCATCTTGCAGATCCTGCCCTTCAGCCTGAGGAGGGTGAGCTCGAACCTCAGCTGATCGCCGGGGACGACCGGGCGCCGGAACTTGGCGTTGTCGATGCCGATGAAATAGACCAGCTTCGAATCGGGATCCTCGACCCGGTTGAGGAGCATGAATCCTCCCACCTGGGCCATGGCCTCGATGATGAGCACCGCCGGCATCACCCGGTGGCCGGGGAAATGCCCGGCGAAGAACGACTCGTTGGCGGTGACGTTCTTGATCCCCACCACCCGGTCGGCGGTGAGGCCGAGGATGCGATCGACGAGTAGCATCGGGTAACGGTGCGGCATCACCCGCTCGATGGCGCCGATGTCCCACACCCGGTCGCCGGACGGGGTCAGGGTGGGGCGGGCGGCGGCCACCGACGAGGAAGCGGCGGCGAACAGCTTGCGCACGAACTTGACGTGCGAGGCATGGCCCGAGCGAAAGGCGACGACATGCGCGCGAAGCGGCACCCCCACCAGGCAGAGGTCGCCGATCAAGTCCAGGATCTTGTGGCGGACGAACTCGTCGGGAAAGCGGAGCGGCTCGTTGTTGAGGAGCTTCTCGTCCTCCACCACCACCGCGTTGGCGAGACTCCCGCCCTTGATCATCCCTCGTCGCTGGAGCTCCTCGACCTCTCGCATGAGAACGAAGGTGCGGGCCGGTGCTATCTCGCGCTCGAAGATCTCGGGATCGAGCTCGAAGCTGGCGCTCTGGGTGCCGACCAGACGATTGGGATAGGCGATGGTGAAGGTGATGCGGAGCCCGTCGTGCGGGAGGGCGATGAGCTGCACTCCGTCATCCTCGAAGATGACAGGGTAATCGAGACGCAGGTATCGGCGCGGGGCCTCTTGTTCACGAACTCCTCCCGACTTGAGGAGCTGCACGATCGGAAGGGCGCTGCCGTCGGAAGGCTCGGCCGCCTCCTCGGCATCGAGCTCGACACGCAGATTGTCGATGCCGAGGCCGTGAATGGCGCCGAGGATGTGCTCGACCGTGTGCACCTCCGCCTGTCCGGAGGAGAGAATGGTGCGCCTGCCCCGAGAAGGGTCGTATTTGGCGTGCTGCGGCACGACCGGGATCGGAGGCTTGCCGGGAAGGTCGCCGCGCACGAAGGTGATTCCGGAATTGATCGGCTCGGGATGGAAGCTGACCGTGCAGGGCTTGCCGCTGTGGAGTCCGATCCCCTGATAAGAAACCGGATGCTCGATGGTTCGCTGTCGGCTCATGAGTTGCCCGTCCGCGACGGCGGAGGAGACGCCCCGTCATTCCCCTCTCCTCCGAGGCGAGCCTCGAGCTCCGCCACCCGCCGCCTGAGCTCCTTGAGCTCGCGGAGCAGTGTCGGCGCTCGCTTCGCCGCAGCGATCACCCGCTTGGCCTGAGCGAGCGGCATGGCGGGAGTCGCCCACTGCTTGCTTCCCGCCGGCACCGAGTGAGTCACTCCCGACTGAGCGCCGATCTGCGCCCCGTCTCCGATCTGAACATGACCGACGATTCCCACCTGACCGGCGAGAGTGACGCCACTGCCGATGACGGTCGAGCCGCCGATCCCCACCTGCGCCACCACGAGCGAGTGCTCGCCGATCCGGACGTTGTGGCCGATGTGGACCAGATTGTCGAATTTGGTGCCGCGACAGATCCGGGTCTCCGCCACCGTGCCGCGGTCGATGGCGCAGCAGGCGCCGATCTCGACGTCGTCCTCGACCACCACCCGGCCGACCTGCGGAATCTTGACGTGCTGGCGACCGTCGGGGAGGAAACCGAATCCGTCGGCGCCGATCACCGCTCCGGCGTGGACGATGACGCGATCGCCGAGCTCGCAGTCCTCGCGCACCACCACTCCCGGATAGAGGAGCGAATCGGCTCCGACCCGACTCCCCTGTCCAATATAGACGAGCGGCCCGATCACCGTTCGATCGCCGATCAACGCATCGGCCTCGATCACCGCATGCGCCCCGATCGAGACCCCGACTCCCAGCTTGACCCCCGGGCCGAGAACCGCGGTGGAATGGACGCCGCTCGGAGCGGGTGCGGCCGGGCGCAGAATCTTGAGCGCCGCGAGAAAACCGAGATAGGGGTCGGGAAGCTCGATCACCGGCCGTTCGAGCCGGCGGTGATTGGCGGTGACGAGGATCGCACCGGCGCGAGTGCGCTCCGCCTCGGCCTCCAAACGCGGATTCGCCAGAAAGGTGAGATCGCTTTCCGTCGCTTCACGGATGCCGGCGATGCCAGTGATCTCGACCTCGGGATCGCCCGAAAGGCGTCCGCCCAGCTTCGCTGCCAACTCACCGAGTCGCACCCTGACGGCACTCCTTCCCTGCTCCGCCCGCGAACCGCTCGGCTCGGGGCCTCGCGCCCTACCTCGGCGGCTCGGTCGGCGGCGGCGAGGGGCGTGGCGGTGGCGGGGTGCTTGGGGCCCCGGGTGTCGAAGAGGCCTGGGCCTCGGCCAGCTTGGCCAGGACGCGGTCGGTGATGTCGTAATCCTTGTTGGCCCACACCAGATTGGCGTCGCTCGCGTCGAAGACGAAGTCATAGCCCTCTTCACGGGCGATGACGGAGACCGCTTCCTTGACCTTGTCGAGGATCGCCTTGGTGAGCTCGAGATTGCGTTTCTCGATCAAGCCGCCGTCACCGTAGACTTCCTTCGCCCGCCGTTCGTACTCGCCGGCCTTCTGGCCGCGCTCACGCTCGAGCTCCTGGCGCTTGGATTCCGAGACAACGAGTCGCTTCTGCTCGATCTCCTTCTCGAGAGTCAGGATTTCCTGCTTGCGGTCTTCCAGCTCTCGATTCCAGCTTTCCACATCGCGGTTGAGCGCCTGCTCGGCCTCGCGGCTGCCCTGGAACTCGGCCTCGGGGCCGATGATGCGCCAGCTGGTGAGATAGGCGATGCGGAGCTGAGCCGAAGCGTCGGTGCCGGAGAGAACGAGCGCCGCCAGCACCCCCGCCCCGAGCCACGCGGTGAAGGAGAATCGTCTGTCGAATGTCTTGCTGATCATGGCATCAACCTGGCAAGAACGCCGGAGAGCTTAGCCCAACGCCCTCGCCCTGCAAAGTCCCATTTCCGCCCGCAACCGAGGAGCTTGGCTAGAATTGCGGGCCGATGAGGAAGTGAGGCTCCCATCTCCCCCCTCCCTCTCGATCGAAACCGTAGCCGTAATCGAATCCGATCTGACCGAGGAGTGGAATCTCGAGCCGGATGCCGATGCCTGCACCTTTCCGGAGATCGGTGAGCCGGAGATCGTCGGTCGAGTTCCAGGTGTCGCCGGCATCGAAGAAGAGAAGCCCGTGCAGCGGTTCGGCGATCAAGAATTGGAGCTCGCTCGTGAAGGTGATCATCGCCCGCCCGCCGGGGAATCGATCGTTGCCTCTCGGCACCACCGCGTAATCGGGATAGCCGCGCAGATAGTTGGCGGTCGTGCCTCCGAGCCGGAAGGTCTCGTAATCGGGGACGGTGGAAGGATTGCCGTAGCCGTCGATGATCCCCGCCCGGCCGCGAAGCATGAGCACCGGCCGCCACAGCGTCGGGACGTAGGTGCGGGCATCGAGCACATGCTTGTGATAATCGACGCTCCCTCCCAGGATTCCGCCCGCCAGATCCGTTCTCCAGGTGGCGCGGACGCCGGTTGTGGGATAGAAGGGATTGTCGGTCGAGTTGCGAGTGAACGAGACGGACACCGAGGAGGTGGTGCGCGGGAAACCGGAGGTGGAGAGGTTGATCCCCGGGCTCACGTTCTCGATCGTCACCGATTCGATCCGGTAGCTCAAGAAAGCGCGAGTGTAGTCGGGCCACGGCAGCGGTCGGCCCAGCCGCACCGCACCTCCCCGCCGCCGGTCATCGAAGATGTCCCGGATCCGAGTGGTGTTGAAGAGATCGAACCCCACCGAAGTCGGCGTG
>JBIOUT010000393.1:0-17948 GCA_044867365.1 Candidatus Eiseniibacteriota bacterium
TCTTCATGGGCCTGCTGGGCCTCGTCAACAACGACATCAAGCGCGTGATCGCCTACTCGACGCTCTCGCAGCTCGGCTACATGACCGCGGCGCTCGGCGCGGGCGCCTACGGCGCAGGCATCTTCCACCTGATGACCCATGCCTTCTTCAAGGCGCTCCTTTTTTTGGGCGCCGGGAGCGTCATCCATGCCTTGGGCGGCGAGCAGGATCTCCGGAACATGGGAGGGCTCGCCCGCCGCCTCCCGATCACCCATCTCACCTTTCTCGTCGGAGCGCTGGCCATCTCCGGAATCTTTCCTTTGTCCGGCTTCTTCTCCAAGGACGCCATCCTCTTCGCCGCCTGGGTAGGGCGCGGCCCGGTCTTCTGGGCGCTCGGTCTCGCCGGGGCCCTTCTCACTGCCTTCTATATGTTTCGACTGGTGGCGCTCGCCTTCTACGGGCGGAGCCGCATCCCTGGCGAGGCGCATCCGCACGAGTCGCCGCCGTCGATGGCTTCGGTACTCATCATCCTCGCCCTGCTGAGCGCCGTCGGCGGCTGGGTTGGAATCACCCTCGTCGAAGGCGGCGATCGGCTGGGAGCCTTCCTGCAACCGGTTTTCGCCGGGGGCGAGAAGATCGTGCTCACCGAGGTCCATGCCCATCCCACCCCGGCGCTCGAGCTCGGGCTCGCCGGAGTTTCACTCGCCGTTGCCGTCGCCGGCGTGCTCCTCGGGCTTCTCTTCTATGCCGGTCGGCCGAGCCTCGCTTCATGGCTCCGCAGCCGCCTCGATCCCCTCTACACCTTGTTCTCCCGCAAGTACTACTTCGACGAGCTCTACGACCGGGTGATCGTGCGCCCGCTCTTCGCCATGGCCACTCTCGGCTTTCGCTGGATCGACGTCGGGGTGATCGATCGCGCGGTGAATGGCGTGGGGGAGGGAATGCGGGCCGCCGCTCAGAACCTCCGCCTGCTGCAGTCGGGTTACGTGCGGCGCTATGCGCTGATCTTCGCCCTCGGGGTGGTGATCATCCTCGGGCTGGCGGGGCGGTGAGCCATCGATGGGCATCCTGAGCCTTGCCATCGCCGTTCCCGCCGCCGGCGGCGTCGCCATCCTCCTCCTTCCCAGCCGATCCCCCGGCTTGCAGCGGGCGGTCACTCTCTTCATCAGTCTCCTCACCCTGGTCATCGTCGGTAAGATCTGGTTCGCGTTCGATCCCGCCAGCCCGGCAATGCAGCTCGAAGAGCGCGCGAGTTGGATCGCCTCGATCGGCGCTTCTTATCATCTGGGGATCGATGGCCTGAGTCTCCTCCTCGTCGTCTTGACCGCGCTTCTTGCTCCGCTCGCGATCCTCGGGACGGCGTGGTCGATCGGCGAACGACTTCGCGCCTATCTCGCTTTTTTCCTCTTCCTCGAGGCGGCGATGATCGGCGTCTTCCTCGCCCTTGATCTCCTGCTCTTCTATGTGTTCTGGGAAGCCATGCTCATCCCCATGATCTTCGTGATCGGGATCTGGGGTGGGGGGCGGCGCGTCTACGCCGCTCTCAAGTTCCTCTTATTCACCATGGCCGGCAGTGTGCTGATGCTCGTCGCCATTCTGTTCCTCGCCTTCCTCGGCGCCGGGGCGAGCGGCCAGCTGAGCTTCGATTATTCCGATCTCTCGAGCATCCTCCTTCCTGCGGGCGTCGAGCGCTGGCTTTTCCTCGCCTTCGCCGTCGCCTTCGCCATCAAGGTTCCGCTCCTGCCTTTCCATACCTGGCTCCCCGACGCGCATGTCGAGGCTCCCACCGGGGGCAGCGTCATCCTCGCCGGGGTGCTGCTCAAGATGGGCACCTATGGTTTCCTGCGTTTCTGCCTGCCTTTCTTTCCTCGGGCAAGCACAGAGCTCGCGCCGCTCGTCGCCTTCCTCGCCTTGGCCGGGATCATCTACGGCGCGTTGATGGCGCTCGCTCAGGCCGATCTCAAGAAGCTCGTCGCCTACTCGAGCGTCTCTCATCTCGGGTTCGTGGTCCTCGGCATCTTCGCCATGAACTCGGAGGCCGTCGTCGGCGCCCTGCTGCAGATGGTCAACCATGGGATCAATACCGGCGCCCTCTTCCTCCTCGTGGGAATGATCTATGACCGTGCCCACACCCGGATGATCGCTGACTTCGGCGGCGTCGGACGGGTGATGCCGGTCTTCGCTGCCGTGGCCATGATGTTCGTCCTCGGCTCGATCGGATTGCCCGGAACGAACGGATTCGCCGGCGAGTTCCTGATCCTCCTTGGCGCATTCCGAGAGCGCGCCGCGTATGGTGTGCTCGCGGCGACGGGAGTGGTTCTGGGAGCGGTCTACCTCCTGGTCGCGGTGAGGCGGGTCATCTTCGGCGAGGTGTCCCGGGTCGCACAGGCCTTGAAGGACATCGGCCGCCGCGAGGTGATGGCGCTCCTGCCGCTCGTTCTTCTCGTGTTCGCGATCGGCATGAAGCCACGCGTCCTCACCGCCCCGATCGAGCCGACGGTCGAGGCGATGCTCGATGGGATGGCGGAGCGCCGGCTCATCCTCGATCGCTATGAGGCGCAAGCCTCACCGCGTCGGGCGCCGGTCGTGCAGGCGATGGGAGAGCCCAGGCCATGATCGAGCTTCCGGCCCTCACTCTCGGCCCTCTCCTTCCCGAGCTTCTTCTCGCCCTCGGCGCCACCCTCATTCTCCTCATCGAGAGCCGCCGCAGCCAGGAAACGTCGGGGGAGAAGGGCGGCCATCTCTCCTGGGTCGCATCTCTCGTGGTCGTTGCCGGGGCGGGGATCGCCATGGCCTCCGGCGGCACCACTCCGAGAACGGTAGGGGCGGGGATGATGGCGATCGACGGGTTCACCCAGTTCATCCGCGCCGTCGTTCTCACCGCTCTCGCCTCGGTGCTTCTCATGTCCCAGGAGTATGCGCGGAGATTCCGGCTCAACTCGAGTGAGTTCTACGCATTGATCCTGTTCTCCGGACTGGGCGCCTTGCTCATGGCCGCGGCCGATGATCTTGTCGTCGTCTTCCTCGGCCTCGAGGTGCATTCGATCGCCCTCTATGTTCTGGCCGGATACCGGCGCGATCTCCCGGCCGAAGAGTCTTGCCTCAAGTACCTGCTCCTCGGCGCCTTTGCCTCCGCCTTCCTGCTCTACGGCATCGCCCTCGTCTACGGCGCTACCGGCACCACCAATCTTCGCGACCTCGCCACCGTGCTCCGGCTCGGCAGCTCGAGCGGGGGTCTCCTCCTGTATGCGGGGATGGGGCTTCTCGCCGTCGGGCTCGGGTTCAAGATCGCCGCCGTGCCCTTTCATATGTGGACTCCCGATGTCTACGAGGGGGCGCCGACGGTCATCACCGCATTCATGGCGGTGGTGCCCAAGGCGGGCGCGATCGCGGCCCTATTGCGGGTGTTCGAGGTGGGCTTTCTCCCCCTCGTCGGTCATTGGCAGTCGCTGTGGACCATCCTGGCCATCCTGACCATGACGGTGGGGAACGTACTTGCCCTCGTCCAGCGCAATTTGAAACGGCTCCTCGCCTATTCCTCGATCGCCCACGCCGGTTACCTATTGGTGGGGCTTTCCGCCGGCGATCTGCTCGGGAGCTCGGGAATCCTCTTTTATCTTGTCGCCTATGCCCTGATGAACCTGGGTGCTTTCGCCGTCGTCGCCATTCTCGAGCGCGGCGGCCGCGGCCTCCTTCTGGATGACTATGCCGGGCTGGCCGCCGAGCGCCCGCTCTTGGCCGCGGCTCTCGTCCTCTTCATGTTCTCGCTCGCCGGAATTCCACCCACCGCCGGTTTCATGGGGAAGTTCTTTCTCTTCGGAGCGGCGGTCCGCGCCGGTCAGACCGGGCTCGCGATCATCGCCGTCCTCAATAGCGTGGTGGGAGTCGCCTACTACCTGCGGGTGGTGGTGACGGTCGTCCTCCGGGAGCCGGACATGGCCTGGGCGCGAGGAGCGCGAGCCACATTTGCCCCGGTCGCCGCCATCCTCGCCGCCGCTCTCGGCACTCTGCAGATGGGGCTTTTCCCCGGCCTCCTCTATCGCCTGGCGACTGCCGGCGCCCGCGCGCTCTACTGAGAAGCGGGGCAACACGCCGCACCCGGCCTCTCGGCTACCCGCGACTCGGAGCATCTTCCCTCGCTTCATTCTTCTCACCGGGTGAAGCGACGCACTCGAATGTCGATGCGCGCTGCATCGCGACCATGCCGTTTCCCAATTCGTAAGGCATCGTTGATCGCGCGCGGTGCTCGATTCGAGATCACGCCGGGGCCCACTGAGCCTGGGTTGTTTCCCCGAGCCGTTGCACCTCGCCATCGGTGATCTCAGACAAATCAAGCGCTTCCCCCCGCTCCTCATTTTGAGTTTCGGGTTCTGCACGGACTCCGCCTTGCGCAACGAGCGCTTTGGCACGCCTTCTGCCTATTTGCTGCGCGGTTTTGACTATTCGCATCTCGGCGGCCTGCAGCCGGGCTTCTCTCCGGCTCCGAGATGATCACCGGCACATTCGCGATCCGCGACATCGCGACCAGGAGTGGACGGAGTGGATATCGTTCGGCACGCCATCCGGCTCATTCGTCGAGGGCTCTTGACCGGGCTCCTCGCCTCACTGCTGGCGCCGGCACCGGCCGCCGCCCAGGGCCCCTATTCCCGGCTGCAAGTGCTTCTGCCGGGAGAGAGCGCGGCGCCGGGTACTCCGAGCGGCCGCACCGGCACGCCCGACGCCCAGACCGCCGGGGTTCCCTTCTCAATCACCGTGCGCGCATGCGACAACTCGTGGAACACGGTGACCTCGGTGACGAACTCGATCCAGATCCTGGCATCGGATCAGAGCGCCACCCTGCCGCCACCCGCCCAGCTCACCGCCGGGCAAGGAACCTTCATCGTCACCCTCAATGCGGGCGGCTCGTTCACCATCTTCGCCCACGACCAGACCGACGCCACGATTCCCGATGCGGCCTCCCCGCCGGTCACCGTTTACGTGCTCCGCGGGTTCGAGTTCTCGCGCATCAACAACAAGCACTGGATTGCCGGGCAAGGACAACCGATGACCATCACCGCCCGGGATCCCCAGGGGAACATCGTCACCGGCTTCAACGGCGTGGTCCGACTCACCGAGTTCACGAGCTTCGGCGAGGGAAGAATGTCCCCAGCCGAGATCACCCTGAGCCAGGGGCGATGGGACGGCGACCTCGCCGCCTTCCGGGCCGACGAGACCAACCCCAACCGCGGCAATGTCAACATCTACGCCTTCCTCGAGAGCGCGCCCTCGATCAACGGCACCAGCGATCCGTTCATCGTCCACCCGGGACCGTTTCGCCGAGTACAGATCATCGTTCCCGGTGAGACCGCGCTTCCGGGAAGTCTGAACGGCCGGACCGGAACCCCGGCCGCGCAGGCGGCGGGGCGCGGTTTCACCGTGGACGTTTATTCAACGGACGACTACTGGAATCGAGTGTTTAGCGCCGATGTGGTCCGCATCACCTCGAGCGATAACGGCGCCAACACTCCGCTCCAGGGCTCGCTCAACAACGGCTTCCGTCAGTTCACCGTCGTCTTGGGCACGGTGGGAGTCCAGACCCTCACCGTGAACGATCAGACCAACGGCTCGATCACCGGGATGACGACCTCGGGGATCACCGTCGTCCCGAGCGACATCGATCACTTCGTCATCGAACCGTTTGGGAGCCCGGTGGTCGCCGGAGACTCGGTGCCCATTACCATCCGGGCCACCGACTCGAACGACAATACGGTTCCTGCTTATAACGCCGATGCTCTGCTCGTCGCCAACACCGGCGCCGGCAGCATCTCGCCGGAGCTGATCAGCTTCACGAACGGCGTCTGGGCCGGGAACATCATCTTCCGCGGCGCCGGTGGCGCGGTGGCCTTCACTTGCACCGACTTCACCTCGCCGCCGCACAGCGGCACAAGCCAGAGCTTCGTCGTTCTCCCCGGAGCCTTCACCAAGCTCCAGGTTCTCCTTCCCGGAGAAACGGCGCGCGGCGGCACCGCCGACGGTCAGGACGGCACTCCCACCAATCAGGCCGCCGGTTCCACCTTCACCGTCACCGTGCGGGCGGTCGACTCCTTCTGGAATCTGGTCCCGGGAGTGAGCGATTCGATCGCTCTCGGCTCGACCGACGCCTTCGCCGCCATGCCGGCAGAAACCGTTCTCGTCAACGGCCAGGTGCTCGTACCGACGCGGCTCTTCCGGAGCGGCGGCCAGCGCATCTGGGCGAGCGACATTACCCAGGCCCAAATCGAGCCCGATACCTCGAGCGTCGTGACGGTGGTCGGCGGCACCTTCGCCAAGGTGCTCATCCTCGCCCCGGGCGAGGAAGTGGCGCCCGGTACGGCTACGGGCCGCACCGGCACCGCCATCGACCAGTCGATCAACATCCTCTTTACCGTCCGCGTTTTCGCCACCGACGCCTGGTGGAATCCGGTCGGCGGGGTCAGCGACGTCGTGCATCTCACCTGCACCGATCCGGCGGCGACCCTGCCGCCCGACACGCCGCTCTCCGACGGCCGCGCCGATCTCAACATGCGGCTCGCTACCGGCGGCTTCCAGCAGATCACCGTCTCCGACGTCACCGATCCGACCAAGACGGGCAGCTGGACGCAGCTGCGCGCTATCTCGACCGGCTTCCACCTCGAGGCCGTAGTGGATCCCGATCGGGCCCGGGCCGGCGAGCCGTTCACTCTCACCGTGCGGGTGGTCAATGACGCCGGTGGTGTGATCACGGAGATCAACTCCTTCGTTACCATCGAGGTCCAGAACGCATCCAGCCGCGAGCCGGGCCGCGGCACCCTGCTCACCACCCGCTTCCAGCTCCTGCAGGGGCAGCGCTCGATCTCGGAGACCTACACCTACGCCGAGCCGATCATCTTCATCGCCCGAGACGACGCCGGCAACGCGCCCGGGATCTCGGATGCGATCATCATCGATCCGGGAGTGCCGACGGCTATTCAGCTGTCGAGCAATCCCTCCTGGCTCCGCGGCAACAAGCACGCCACGGTGAGCGCCAGGGTGGTCGACGCCTTCGACAACGGCGTGCCCGGAGAGCCGATGAGCTTCCAGCTCCTCTCCGGAACCGGTGTTCTCACCCCGACCGACAGCCTCACCAATCAGAGCGGTGTCGCCACGGCCGATTACCTGAGCGCCCGCACTCCCGAGGTCTCCCGCATCCATGCGCAGTCGAACGCGCTCTCGGCGGACTACGACCTGGAGACGGCGTTCGTCGATCCCGATGCTCCCGGCGGCACCATCAGCAACTATCCCAATCCCTTCCACCCCGATGCCGGGCCGACGACGATCGCCTACAAGCTCGACGACAATGCGGCGGTCACTCTCCGCATCTTCACCCTGAGCGGCGATCTCGTGCTCGAGGAGCAGTTCCCGCCGTCGACGCCGGGCGGATTCGCCGGACTGAACACCTTCGTTTGGGACGGCGAGAACGGCAAAGGCAGGCCGGTGGGAAGCGGCGGATACATCGTCTTCGTCGAGGCCAAGGGCGGTGGGGAGACCCTTCACACCATGCGCCGAAAGATCGCGGTGGTCCGATGAAGGGAAATTCGATGAATGAAGGAACTTTGATGATGCGCAACGTGCATGGCTGGAGCCGGCAAGCGATCGTCGGTTTGACAGTGGTATGGGTGCTGGGAATCGGCTTGGCGGGGATCGCCGCCGCCGCCGACGAGACCGGCGGCGCCATGGGGTCGTGGCTCTCACAGTACGCCGGTGCGCGCACCATGGGGCTCGGCGGCGCCTTCGTTGCCGCCGGTGACGAGCCGCTCGGGGTGGTCTGGAATCCGGCGGGGCTCTCGCTTCTCGACCAGAACGAGCTCCGATTCGAGACTGCTCGACTCTTCGAGGGGACGACGGTGAACGGGCTCTCCTTCGCAGTGCCCGGGAGCCGGTTCCCCACGTTCGGAGTCAGCATGCTGAGCCTGGGCTCCGGGGAGTTCGAGCGCACGAACGAGCTCAATGATCCGCTCGGCACCTTCAAGACCGGCGACACCGTCTTTCTCTTCACCATGTCGAGGAATCTATCCCCGGTCCTGGCGATCGGCGGCAACCTGAAGCTTGCCCGCCAGACGGTCGAAGAATTCAGCGGCCAGGGCGTCGGCTTCGACGTGGGTGGGATCTTTGCCGTCACCCCCCGAGTGCGGATCGGGGCGTCGATCCTCAATGTGGGGGGTCCGACCATTACTCTGCGCGATACCGGGGAGAGCTACCCAACCGAGTTCCGGGGCGGGCTGGCGGCGCGAGTGCTCGGTGAACGAGGCCTGATCTCGGCCGAGTTCGATCATCGCGGAGCCGGTCAGGGGTTCGAGCTTCGCGGTGGCACCGAGTACTGGATTCAGCCGCCGCTCGCCCTTCGTGTCGGCTATGACGGTGGAAACCCGGCCGGCGGGTTCAGCTACCGGATCGATCCTCGTATGCAGATCGATTATGCGCTTTCCGATCACGATCTCGGCTTCACTCATCGCATCGGAATCTCGTATCGCTTCGGCGGGTTCTTCGCCCGTTCCCAGGCGGTGCCGTCGGTGTTCTCGCCGACCGGGGAGCAATCGGTGACCAAGATCAATCTCCAGGCGCGCACCAAGGCGACGACCGAGAGCTGGAGCCTCACCATCCTCGACAAGAACGGCCAGACCGTGCGCAAGTTCGCCGGTAAGGGCGTCCCTCCCGCCCATCTCGTGTGGGACGGCAAGGACGAAGTCGGTCTCCCGCTCCCTGACGGCACCTACCGCTATCAGCTCGCGGTGCACGACCGGGACGGCCGGGACGTTGTGAGCCCCTTCGAGCTGGTCGAGATCTCCACCAGCGGACCCGAAGGATCGATCGAGGTATTGCCGGGGGACTAGATGAGACCTTCCCATTCACCCCTGATTGCCATCGCCTTCATCGCCGGGGCGACGGCAGTGGTGGCTACGACGACTCCAATTCTTGCAAAGGCGGAAGAGAAACCCCGGCCCGCGTCCCTCGGTGAGCTGGGCCTCACATTCGAGACCGCACGGCTCACGGCGAATGCAGACCGCATCGCGGCCCTCGAAGAGGTCGACCGCGAGCTCGCCCAGGCCTCACGGAACGGGCTCAGCGCCGAGGAACGCAGCGCCGCCCAGCTTCTCTCCGGCGAGATCCGCTACGCGGTCGCGGACTTCAAGGCGGCGGGCGAAACCTTCCGCCGCGCTGCCGGCGACCGCGGGCCCTTCGCCGACGATGCCGCTTTCGCCGCCATTTTCGCCATGGAGGCCGAAGGTCGCGATGCCGAGGCGGCGCGCGAATGGCCGAAGTGGGAGGAGCGCTTCAAGGACAGTCCCCTCCGCGCCGAAGCCCGCCTTGCCCGGGTGTGGAACTCGCTCCGTCTGGGCAAGACCGCCGACGCCGTCAAGGGAACCAAGGAGCTAACGACCGCCTTCCCGTGGATGGCGAGCGACCGGAGAGTGATGCTCGCCCGCGGGATGGCGCTCTATTTGGATGGTCGGGCGGCCGATGCTCTGGCCGCCCTCGAGCCGGCGCCGCAGGCCGCCCAGGCTGGCCCCGCAGGAGCCGCTCCCACGTATTTGCGTGCGCTCTGCCACCGCACCGTCGGATCGACCCTCAAGGCGGCGGCTCTCTTCCAAGAGGTGAGCGAGCGCTATCCCGACTCGCCGCTCTGCGATCCGGCTCGGCTCGCCAAGGCGAACATCTTTCTCGCCAGTCGCGACTATCGGAGCGCGGCGCAGGAGTTCGCTCGCGTCGTCAGCCGAGCACACGATCCCAAGATTCGCGCCGAAGCGGAGCTCCGGAGCGCGGCTTCGGTCTTTCTCGCCGGCTCGGTCGATTCGTCCCTGGCGCTCTTGAGCACGGTCGTCGAATCCGAGCGCGGCAGCAATGTGGCGGCGCGGGCCCAGTTCCTCATCGGTGAGGTCCGACTCGCCCAGGGCCGTCATGCCGACGCCATCGTCGAGTTCAATCGCGTCCTCACCGAGTACTTCGAGCATTCCGTGGCGGCGAGCGCCCAGTATCGGGTGGCCCGCTGTTTCGACGCTCTCGATCGGAGAGGCGACGCGACGAGCGCCTATCAGGCGGTGGTCTCCGGCTATCCGCTCGAGCCCGAGGCGCCGGCCGCGGCTTATCTCGCCGGGGTCGGTCTCCTCGCCCAGAAGAAACCGCTCGCGGCTGCTCCCTACTTTCAGCTTGTCCTCGACCGTTACGCCGCTCGCCAGGATTCGAGCGGGGCGGTCGTCTTCGCCGCTCCCCAGCATCGGGAGCTCGTCGAAGCGGCGCTGTGTTTGCTCGAGCTCTCCTATCATCGGGCCGGCAATCTGGGCCAGCTCTCCGGCGCTCCGCATGTGCTGCTCTCGAAGATGCCGCCGAGCCGTTCGGAATGGCGCGCTTACGCGCTCCTCATCGACGCCGATGCCTCCGCCGCCCAGGGTCGCTATGCCGAGGCGCAGTCAACCCTCGAACGGCTCTTCCGCGAGTTTCCTGATCATGCGGTGGGAGCGGGGGCCAACAAGCTGCTCGCCTGGACCTACGCTCGGCAGGATCGCGACGACCTGGCGATCGCCACCGAAGAACGGATGGTGGCGCGCTATGCCGCCTCGGGCGACACCGATGCCCTGAGCTCCGCTTATCTCAACATCGCGCATTCCCGATTCAATCAGAAGCACTATGCCGATGCCGCCGCGGCCTATGAAGATTTCCTCCATCGTTTCCCCAACCATCCGCGGCGTCTCACTGCGCTTTACCAGGCGGGTCTCTGCTACATGCGAATCAACCGTTCGGGCGACGCTGTCGATCGCTGGGAAGCGATCGTCGCCGACTCGGCCGCGGCACCGGTTGCCGAGAAGGCGTGGGCGCGCGCCGGCGATCTCTACTTCCAGGCCGAGCGCTACGAGAATGCCAAGCGCTGTTATCAGGGGTTGCTGAGCAATTTCGGCACGAGTCCGGCGGCTGCGGTCGCCATGCTCCGCCTGGCTCAATGCGAGTACAACGCCGGGCATGACACGGCCGCGCTCGAAGCCTTCTCCTCCCTAATCGCCCGCTACCCCGACCATCCGGCGGCGAAAGAGGCCAAGCGCGGCACCGAGCTCGCGCTCTACCGGCTCGGACAGTCGCCGCATGGCGCCGAAGAGCTTGCTCGTCTGGTCGAGCAGTATCCGGAGTCGAGCTTCGCCGCCGACGCCCAGTTCGGGATCGGGCGGCGCCAGTACGAAAAGAAACAGTATCGGGAGGCTGCGGATTCTTTCCGCCGAGTGGTCAGCCAGTTCCCCGGCTTCTCCGCCGCCGATCGGGCGCAGTTCCTGATGGCCGATAGCTACATGCAATCGGGAGCGATCCCGGAGGCCCGCCAGGCGTACGAGCAGTTCCTTTCCTACTTCCCGGAGAGCGAGCTCAAGCCGACGGTGACCTTCCGGCTCGCCATGCTCGCATTCGAAGCCAAGGATCACATGCAGGCTGCGGTTCTCTTCACCGGGTTGCTCGAGGACAGCCTCACGACCGAAGTCGCCTCGGCGGCCCTCTACAACCTCGGCCTTTGCCAAGGGCTACTCGGCCAGCACCAGGAGGCGGTCGCTACCCTCACCCGCTACCGCGCCAAGTATCCGGCCGATGAGCGCAAGGCGCAGGTCGCTTATCAACTGGGAGTGCTGGCCGACGGCGGCGGCCAGACCGCCGATGCGGTCGCCGAGTTCGAGCGGGCGCTGGCCGCCAATCCGCCGCCGGCGCTCGAGATCGAGCTCGATTACCGGCTCGGTCAATGCCGGGAGCACGAGGGGAACGTCGACCAGGCCCTTCGCTCCTATCAGAAGGCGATGGCCTCACCCGACAAGGACGATCCCTTCCGGTTATCGGCGGTGGCGCGTTGCGCCGCGCTCTATGAGCAGCGGAACGAGCTCACCCGGGCGGCGGCCGCCTATCGCGACATCGCCAAGAACACCAAGGATCGCGAGCTCGCGAGCGCGGCCGCAGGCCGTGCCTCCGAGATCGAGAAGGGGACGGGCAAGCGCCGCGCCGGCGCCACGTCCAAGACCGCGGCCAATCCTGCGGGAGCCGATTAGTAACGAGAGGAATCGGCGGCGGAGCCGCCACGACCAAGGAGCAGCGGATGTTTGAGAATTTCGACTGGATCGAGGCGATGCGGACCAGCCCGGTCATGCTGATCATCCTGGGCTGCAGCGTCTTGACCCTCGGATACGCGCTCGAGCGAGCGATCTACTTCTGGAGAAGGCGAGGCAACCCGGATGCGCTGATGGGCAAGGCCCTGGCCCGGGTGCGAAGCGGAGGTTGGAAGGAAGCGGAATGGGAGCTGGCCCGATGCGCCCATCCGGTCGGACCGGTATCGGCGCAGGTGATCGCCGCCGCCCATCTTTCGGCGGAAGCTGCGGAGGAACGGCTGGGAATCGCGCTCAGCGAGCAGAAGCTTCTCCTCGAGCGCAACCTCGGCGTCCTCGGCACCATGGGGAACACGGCGCCGCTCATCGGCCTCCTGGGGACGGTGTGGGGCATCATGCGCGCCTTCCATGACATGGCTCGCACCGGGTCAGCGGGTCCGTCGGTCGTCGCCGCGGGCGTGGCGGAGGCGCTCTTCACCACCGCCGCCGGTCTCCTCGTCGCGGTGCCGGCGGTGATCCTCTTCAACCATTTCATGCGCCGGATCACCGTCATGCTCACCGTCGCCGAGAACCATGCCCGCAACCTGCGGCTCGCCATCGAAGAAGCGGGAACAGGGGGCGGCCGCAAGGCGGCTTGAGAAGGAGAGAGGACGGTGGCCAAGACCCGTCGCACAAAGAACGGCAAGGGTCCGGAGGGAATCTTCGAGGTCAACATGACCCCGCTCATCGACGTTTCCCTGGTCCTCGTCGTCATCCTCATGGTGGCGATGCCGATGGCTTTCCAGTCGAGCATCGCGCTCAGGAGCGCGAGCGCCGCCGGCCAAGACGGAGCGCCGGCGCGACTCGAGCGGGTCGAGCTTTCGATCGTCTCGGAGGACAGCCTGCTCCTCAACCGAGTGCTGGTTAGCCAGGCGTCGCTCTCGGAAGCGCTGGCGCCGGTGATTGCGGCGAGCGCCACCCGGCAGGTGGTGGTGCGGTGCGCCGGCCAAGTGTCGCACGGCACCTTTGTCAACGTGATCGATGATGCCAAGGCCTGTGGGGCTGCTCAGGTCGCGGTGGTGGGGGACTAAGGATGGCGAAGCGGTCGTCGAGGCGAATCGCGCCGGCCAACGGCGAGCTGATCACCAAGATCAATGTCACGCCCATCATCGATGTGGCGCTGGTGCTGGTCATCATCCTCCTGGTGACCGCGCCGATGCTTTCGGTGGCCGATCTCAAGGTGGATCTGCCGCAAGCGCGCACCCGCGAGGCCGAAGGCGAGCGCAATGTGAGCATCACCCTGGGGCCGAATGGGGAGCTCGCCGTCGACCACGACGTGATTTCCCCGGCAATGCTCGGCAATGTGCTGCGCGACAAGATGGCGGAGCCCGGAAACGCCGACGTGATGGTAGTGGTTCGCGCCGATTCGGGCGCGCCCCATGCCGCGGTGCAGGAGCTCCTCAGCCAGGCGCGCGCCGCCGGCGCGACCCGACTGGCCGTCGCCACTCGCCAGCGCGCCCGCGGCAGCAAGTGACGACCGAGGTGCGGAGATGATCCCGGTGACCGCCCGTGTGACCGCCGATACGATCGATCCCGATTCGATGGATCGCGATTCGATGATTGATTTGCTGCGCGCCGACATCAATCAGGCGGATGCGCAATCCTGCCGAGTGCGAACCCAGCGCAGCATGGGGACGAGCACCGTCATCCACATTCTGCTTCTCTCCTGGCTCGTCCTCCTGCCGAAGACGGGATCGGAAACATCGGGAATCACCGAGATCACTCTTCTCGAGCCGGGAGAGCTCTCTCTCGGTGGATCGCCGGGGAGCGGGCCCAACCTGTCGGCTCCCGCCGCTCCGGCTCCTCGAGGAGCGGCGAGGATCGGCCCCGAGACGCCGGGCTACGCCGTCGCGCATTCGGCCGATGTCAGCTTCCGCCGCCGGGCGGACGAGTCGGTCTCTCCCACTCAACAAAACCCGAACGTTTTCGCCGATCGCCTCGAAGCTCGGTTGTCGGCGCTGCAAGCGGGTGCCGCTTCCCCGACCAAGGGAGTCGCCGTGGCTTCCATTGCCCCCGCGCCTTTGTGGGGCACGGCCCCGGTGCCGGCGTCCGGAACCGGCGACGGCTCCGGTGGCACGGCGCCGATCGAGCTCAAGCGCGGTGCGGGTGGGACGGGAGGCGGCGGGCGAGGCGGTTCCGGAACCGGGGCGGGAAACGGTCGCGGGCCGGGTTACGGCGAAGGTGGTTCGGGCGCCGGACCGGCGCTGGCGGTGCCCAAGCTGCCGGCGGTGACGGCGGAAGCGGCGAAGCCGGCTTCGGAGACCAAATCGGCGGCGCGCCGTGAGCTGGCCGGGATGAAGCTCATGGGCCCGATCGCCGATCGAGCCGTCATCCACTACGCGGTGCCGCAGTATCCCGACTGGGCCAAGCGCGAGGGAATCGAGGGTTCGGTCACGCTCTATTTCGTCGTTCTCGCCGATGGGCAGGTAAAAGAAAACGTCATGGTGCAGAAGACGGCCGGATTCGAAGACTTCGACCAGAACGCGATCGCCGCGCTTCGCACCTGGAAGTTCGAGCCGTTGCGCCGCGGACAAACCGGCGAGCAATGGGGCACGATCACCATCCACTACCGGTTGACCGGCGCGTGATGAACGTCCGGCGACGCAGTCCTGGGGAGCCGTTCATGGCCAGATCTCGAGCCATTCTGGGCATCGTCACCACCCTGTGCATCCTCCTTGCTCCGACTCGGGGAGGAGCCGCGGCGCCGCCGGGGAAGAAAGCCGTCGCCAAGCCCGGAACCTCGTCCGCCAAGAGTGGATCTCCCGCCCCGACGACTGTAACCAGCGCGCCGAGCGCCACCGCCAAGACCAAGGTCGCGGCCGCCGACAGCGGACTTACCCTTCACGGCGGCGAAGAGGGCACCGCATTCCGGAGCCTGACCGTCGAGGGTGAAGATCGAATTCATGTCGAGTTCGATCATCCGGTCCTCGAGCTCGATCTCGATGCAGAGCACGCCCCCGGTCTCGACTGGGGAAGCGCTCATGATGTCCTCGATCGCACCCAGCCGGATCTGATGACGCCGCTCTTGGGCATGTCGGCGCGCCAGCGTTCGCCGTACCTGGCCCGTCCCTGGCTGCGCCAGCTGTCCTCGGGGGCGGTGGCGACCTTCCGTCCCGAGGTCGAGGGGGTGGAGCGCTGGAAGCTGGTCGTCGTCAGCTCGGGCGGCGAGGCGGTGGCTTCCTTCACCGGACAGGGCCGTCCCCCGCGTGAGATTCCCTGGGATGGTCGCGCGGCGAACGGAGCGCTCGCCGTCGAGCCCGGACGCACCTATTCGTCGGTGTTCGAGGCCTATGATCGGGCGGGGAACAAGCGCAATTTCGTCGGCCCGGGCTTCGTCGTCTCCGGTTATCGGCTCGAGTCCCGCAACGGCCCGATGATGATCTTCACCGGCGAGGGACTCTTCGGCGGAGCGGAGCGTTCGGCGCGGTCGTCGAGCGCGATCGACCCGATGCCCGGCGGGGAATCGGGAGCTGTCCCGCCTCTTCTTCTCGAGGCGGCGAGCTGGCTCAATCAATGGGAGCGCACATCGCAGCCGATCCGGGTCACCGCTGCGGCGCGAAGCTTCGATGAGGCGAATGCCCTCTCCGCCGCCGTCGCGCGGACGCTCGGCTCACTGGTCATCGGCGGTCCGGCCCGCATCCAGACGGCGAATACAGTCGAAGCCGACGCACCGCCCGGGGGAACGATCAAGATCGCGCCTCTCGAGAGTGGGCCGGCGACGCCCGAAGCCCGCCGCACCCGTTAGGAGCGGGCGGGCGTCGGGTCGGCTGGGCGCCGCTCGAGGACCCTCCGTTCGCTGAGCCAGGGGACGGTTCAGCCCCTCATTTCGCCAGTTCGATCACAACTACTTGCCCCATCATGCCTTACGGCAATGATCGGCCTCAGGCAAGGGGACCAGCGAACGATCCGCTGCCCGGTCTTGCCCCCGGATCATCGAGGGTTTCGGCCTTTGACCACCGCTCCCCCTCTCGCCCCACCTCCAGTGCACCTGCCCGCCGAGGTCGCCCTCCTCTCGCCCTCCGGGCTAGGGAACGGTGAGCTCGAGCCGGCAGGCCTGCCGCGGCGCGTTCTCGAGAAGAAGATCCGTCTCTTGCGGGCCTATGCCACCGGCAAGCCGGTATGGATCACCTGGCAGGTGACTTACAACTGCAACTACGCCTGCTCCTTCTGCACCTATTGGCAGAATGATTTCAAGCCTCACGAGGAATGCTCGCTCGAAGATGTCCGCATCGGCTCCCGGAAGCTCGCGGAGCTCGGATCGCTCATCATCTCGATCGCCGGCGGTGAGCCGCTTCTGCGCGCCGATCTGGCGGAGATCGTCGCCATTCTGGCCGAGGACCACTTCCCATTCTTCACCACCTCGGGATCGGGGATGACGCCGCGACGGGCGCGCCAGCTGTGGGAGAGCGGGCTCTGGGGTTGTTCGGTCTCGATCGATTACGCCGACCCCGAAAAGCATTCGCACAACCGGGGGGTCAAGTTCGCGTTCGAGCGCTCGATTCAGGCGATCGAGCAATTGATCGCCGCTCGGACCGATCCTTCCTTTCAGCGCTTACAGATCATCTCGGTTTTGACCGATGACAATCTTGATCAGATGGAGCGCCTCTGCCTGCTGGCTCGCGAGCTCGGGGTCTTCTGGTGTGTCCAACCCTACTCGGTGATGAAAACCGGGAACGAGGGCCAGCGTCACCACCACGGCGCGACCGAGCTGCTGCTCGATCTCAAGCGGCGCTATCCCGAGACTTTCCATTCCAACAAGGTCTACCTGGAGAAATTCGATCAAGCGGCCAACGGCGGTGTTCCCGGCTGCATCGCCGGCAAAGCGATGTTCAACATCGATAATCAAATGGTCGTCTCGAAATGCGTCGAGTTCAACAAGACCGAACCTTGCGGCAATCTGCGGGATGACTCGATGCAGGAAGTGATGGCCCGGCTGCATGCCGCTCATTCCAAGAACCGGTGCACCGACTGCTGGTACTCGTGTCGCGGCGAAGTGGAAGTGCTCTACAGCCCGCGGGGATTCTTGAACAGCATGCCGACCTTCCTCTGGCAGAACCGGAGCCAACGGCATGCGGGTCAACCGATTTTCAGCCGGTATTCGAACCGGCAGTCGCCGCCAGCGGAGGGCGGCGTCCAAGCGAAGGAGGAAATGCGATGAGTACGGTTTTGAGCGAGGTGGCCTGCACCACCCCGGAGAAGAACGGGGCGGCCGCCGCGGCCGGAGGCGGGGAGGAGGGGTTCGACCTGAGCTCCCTCCAAATCCCTGATCATCGGATGGATCCGAAAGGCACCGCCAAGACCGGTTTCGGCAAGAAGGCGATGAAGGCGGCCGACTTCGTGGTCACCAAGGTGGCCGCTGTTCTCTTCGACACGATCCAGTTCTTCAACAAGTACCGGCCGAGCCCGTCCTTCACTCCCAAGTGGTCGGACAAGCCGCTTCTCAAATCATGGGAGAAGACCAAGCCCAAGCTCGGCTGGCCGCGTGAAACCGACTCCCTCTGCCCCAAGTGCGTCATCGAGGCCAGGAAGCGGATCATCGAGGGAGAAGAGGACTACACCATTCTCATCAAGGAGAAGGTGGGGGAGATCAAGGCCACAATCATCGAGCGCGACGGCCAGGTGTGGATGGTCAAGGAGTGTCCGCTCCACGGGAGATTCGAGGACTTGATGGCCATCGACTCCAAGTTCCTGGGATGGATCGAGGAGAACTTTCCCGGCCGCGACATGCGATCGCACAACGATCAGAAGCTCCACAACCACGGCTCGAGCACCATCAAGTGGGGGCGGGGGTCGGTCCTCACCGTCGACTTGACCAACCGCTGCAACATG